>JAFPZP010000051.1 GCA_017417215.1 Candidatus Rifleibacteriota bacterium
ATTAGTATTAGTATCAGTATTAGTATTGGTATTGGTACCAGTTTCTGTTCCTGTATTGGTATCAGTGTTTGTATCAGTTGAACTTCCACTACCACCTAATACATTTTGTTTTATAAAGCTAGATTTAGCCGATTTTAAAGTTCCAAGGTATGTCGGATCTATATAATACAAAACGGTTGATTCAACAATATCTGTTTTGGCTTCTTTATTAGTGACAGAAGAATCTATTGTTTCACGCCATTTGGTCAACAGACTTCCATGATAATAAAGATAGCATTTTGTCATTTCTCTAATTAATATTTCTTTAAATCTCTTTTTGCGTCCTTCTTCATCTAAATTAACAAAAGAAGGAGAATACCAGGAATTGTTTGTTACAAATACATAACCTTCAGATGCAAATGCATCATTGGTATCTGTTGTCGGCATATAGTTGATACCTACAGTGCATGTTGTAAAAGATTTTGGAAGTTCAGCAAACAATTCTTTTATAGCTGTTTTCATGCCTTCCGGCATAGTTCTTTTTGATTCTTCCAAGCCTTCTCCGCCAGTATTTAACTGAGAAACAACAGGCAAATAATCCCCATCCGGAATAGCAGGTATATCGTCTCTATCACTAACGCTAGGATTATTATCTGGTTCGTCTCCAGGATCAGTGCCTGGGTCAGTGCTTGTAGATGTTCCAGTATTAGTATCAGTATCTGTAACAGTTATAGTACTTGTATCAATACTTGTATCATCCCCAAAATCTGGTTCTACATAATCTCCAGAATGCCCATCACCGCCAGAAGTCTGGCCTAACCCATCAAGATACTTATCTGTCCAACCATCTACCGTATTTCCATCGAAAATGTGTTCTTTTACGAATTCATATCTTTCTGGATATTTACTTTTCAAACCAGCAGCATCTGTACAATAACGCTGCACTGCAAAAGCCAAATCTACCCAAAGGTGATTTTTACCAGGCGCTACTACCATGAAGTTTTCATCGCCTATACTGAATATCTTTGTTGAAAAAGAAGGATTTGCAGCATAAATAGCCTGATAAGACTGCATAAGGTCACTTCTGCCGTATCCATCAGTATTTTCTGAAATAAAAGAGTAAGTCATACCTCTAACAAGCATGGATTTAAAACGATTAACATAATCAGCATGGGATGGAGAGGAGTTATATTTCTTCTTAAATTGATTCAAATAGACTGCAGGAGCACTAAAAGCTCCGTATCCGACTTGAATCATGCCAAATTCTTCATTATAGCCATTATATTTAATTTCGAACAGTTCATTACTGGAATCCATTTTAACAGCTTTTGTGCATTGAACAAAGCTTGGAGGCAAATCTTTAAAGACTTCAATCATGGATTTCAAGTATAATTCTGACCATTCGTATCCATAAGAGGTATCCTGGTCATATACACTTATTCCATAAGTGTTATATATAGCTTCTTTCAAAGCCTTCTTCAATTCACTGTTACCACCAGCGAAAGCAGTCAATGAAAAAGCCAGAACAAAAAACAAAACACAATAAATTATTCTATTCTTATTTGATTTCATACCTATAATTATATAAAGATAATAAAAAAATGTATAGGTCTTTTAGCAAAATACAACTTTTTAATCAGAATCTAATGGGAAATCAATTGTTGCCAACAATCCTCCTTCAGGACGATTAGACATCTTTATATTTCCTTTATGAAGTTTTATGGCTCTTAAAGCAATAGAAAGACCTAAGCCAATACCACCCTTCTGTGGATTTCTATCGGGATTAATACAATAGAAAGGAGTAAAAATTTTATCAATTTCATCCTCTGGAACACCTGGTCCCCGGTCAGCAATCTTTACTACAGCTTTATTTTCGATTTTTTCTAAGGAAACATCAACAACAGATTTTTCTGGCGTATATCTCAAAGCATTTCTTATAACGTTTTCAAAAGCTCTCTCAATAAGAGCAGAATTACCCTTTATAGTTACATTATTCTTTATTTCAAGATTAACACCCTTGTGGTCAGAGTTTCCTTCAAATTCAGCATCAGCACAAACAGCTTCCAATGCTTTTTCTAACTCTACATCTTCATCAGAGCTTTCAATTTGCTTAATTTCAAGCTTAGAAAACTGCAAAAGCTCAGAGATTAAAGCATTCATTCTATTAACATCTTTTTCTAATCGTTCAACCAATGGCTTTTCAGAATCTCTGACCTTCATTTGCAAAAGTTCAATACCTACTTGCATTCTAGCTAATGGAGAACGTAATTCGTGAGAGATATCGTTAAACAAACGTTTCTGGCTATTAATACCTGCTTCTAATCGTTCTGCCATATTGTTGAAATCAGAGGCTAAATCACCTATTTCATCATATCTATCCATAGACTTTTTGGTAATTTTATGAGAAAAATCACCCTTCGCAAATTTTCGACTTGCTTCCTGTAATTCAATAATAGGCTTAGCAAGATATCTAGCCATAATAAAGCAAAGAACAGCACAAACTATCAAAAGTAAAGGCAATACATTTTTTGCTCTATAAATAAACCAATACTTATTTTGTACTGGAACATCTCTTGGAATATGAATTATAGCAATATACTTTTTACCGTTATCGGATAACAACTGGCAACCAAAAAAGATTTCTTTATCAATAAAGAAAACGTTTGTTCCCTCTTTATTAAGTAAACTCTTAGCGAAAGTATTTACTTTATCTATGTTTTCCCTATAAAAAGTATTAAAATACTTTCTATAGAGATGATTTTGCGGAGGTTTAACTTCAATAGTATTTGGTTTTGACGGAATCTTACTGTATTTGTCTTCTAGGCGAGGTCTTGGTAATTTTTCTGGTTTTGGAGGAACATTACCATCTTTAGGATATAAATTATCCTTAAAAGGATAAAAACCATTCCGATCTATTTCTGGTTCAAATAACCGATTATCAGTATTGTTTTTTCGATTACCATCAAAAAGGATTTCAATATTTTCGTTATAAAGCCATAGATTTCCTGGCCCTCTAAACCTTGTGGAATCTAAGTTACCCTGCTTTTCATAGGTCTCAACCATTAACTGGCCATTGTTTTGTAATATTTTAGTGGCTATATTCCGGAATTCTTCTCTAGCAGGCTTGATATAAAAATAATAGCTATATACAAAAACAAAAACAGAATTAATCAAAGTAATCAGGATAAACCATCCGAAACATTTAACAAAGAGTTTTGAACCATAAAAAGTGGCAAATCTCTTTGTTAATTGTTGACTATCTGTAATTATATCTTCTTTCTGTTCAGTTTTCTGGTTTGACATATAAATAACCAATACCGCGAATAGTCTTGATTAAATCGGCGCCGTTCTGATTTTTCCCAAGTTTTTTTCTTAAATTACTCATATGAACGTCTAGACTACGATCGTCATAAGTAAGACGTCTTCCCAATACTTTAAAAGCCAAATCCTGTCTTTCTACAACAGTTCCAGCACATCTCATCAAATATTCAAGAATGCTGAATTCAACTTCAGTAAGAGGAAGCAATTGACCATCTTTTGTTGCTTCTTTAACACTGGAGTTAATGCCTACTCCATTGAGTTCAATTTTAATGTTTTCGTTATTCTTAGAAAGAGATGAATCAGATCTTCTAAAAACAGCTTTAATTCTAGCAACTAATTCTCTTGGAGAAAAAGGTTTTGGAATATAATCATCAGCCCCTAGTTCTAAACCAAGAACCCTATCAATTTCATCACCTTTAGCGGTTAACATTATAACTGGAATTTTAGAAAAACTGCGGATTTCTTTCAGAACATCAATTCCATTCATTCCAGGAAGCATAATATCGAGAATAACTAAATCAATGCCATCATTTTTTAGTAATTCTAATGCTTTCTTCCCATCATGTACACATTCTGAAGTAAGATCTTCTGCAGAAAAGTATTCCTGTAAAAGCTCACAGAGTTCGGTATCATCATCTACTATTAATATATGTTTCATCTTTTCTCCTGCCAAAAGTACTATCTATATAAATATAAGACTTTAATAGCATTAAAACAATTCTTAGAAATCTTAACATTTGTAAAGAAAAAATACAGATTAAGAAACAACCTCTTTACAATCTTAACAGTAATAGAATTGCATTCTTTTTATAATAAAATTATACTTAAGTTGTAGGAAAAAATTTTTTGGAGGTTTTTGATGAAAAAATTATTAAGTATAATTACAGCTTTAATTTGTTCCTTTGGAATACAAAGTTCAGTTATTGCTCAGGAAGCACCCAAACAACCCATTGATCCCAAAATAAAACAACAGGAAGCAATCCCACAGGATGCAAAATTAATAAAACCTGTAAAAGATCACAAACCATGTCCTCCAAAAAGAACGCCTCGAAAGATAAGAAAAGCTTTTGAATTTTTTAAATTTGCTGATGAACTTCAGTTAACCGATGATCAAATAATAAAACTTAGAGCATTCTACAAGAAATATTATTCTGAAGAAGCCAAGAAAAAAGAAGTTCCAGAAGCTCCCAAAGCTTTAGATTTCTATGAAATGAATGAACAGCAAATACTCAAATATGCTGATGATGAAGTAGCAAAAATCAGAAACAGATTAATGAAAAAGCTTCAAAAAATCATAGAAATTAAAAAGATACTAACCCAGGAACAGCTTGAAAAAATAAGAAAAGAATGTGAAGCAGACAGAAAGTCAGATAAACCTCAAGACGCTAAGAAACAAGCTGGTAATCATCACAAACACTTTCAGAATTTTTCACATCAACCAGGGATGATGATGCCTTTCATGAATCCAATGTTTCCACCACAACCTGGCATGATGGGACCTATGATGAATCCAATGTTCCCACCAAGACCTGGTATGATGGGTCCTCAGATGCATCCAATGTTCCAACCACATTCTAGTTTTATGCCTCCGATGAACCCAATGTGCCCCAAAATGAAACATGGCATGAAACCTGGTAAGATGGGTTCACAGATGAATCCAATGTTCTCACCAAGACCTGGTATGATGGGTTCTCAGATGTGCCCGATGGGTCAGCCACAATTTAACATGATGCCTCCAACGAACCCAATGGGTCCAAAAATGAAACATGGCATGAAACCTGGTAAGATGGGTCCGAAAATGAATCCAATGTTTCCACCAAGACCCGGTATGATGGGTCCTCAGATGTGCCCGATGGGCCAACCACAATTCAATATGATGCCTCCTATGAACCCAATGGGTCCACAGTTTAATATGATGCCTCCTTTTTATGGAAGCCAGAATTGTTGTCCTTTTTCAAAAAATCAACCAAATTTTGGGAAAAATCAATTCAAAGAAAGACTCCCATTATTTGAACATTTAATGAAATTATTTAGTTGCAAAAACGACAAAGATTCTGATATAATACACAAAGATAAGATGAATAAGGGGTTACCCCAAAAAGATAAGAATATTCCAGAGAGGAAATAAACTATTTTCTCTTTATTAAACCTAGAAGATAAGAATTAAACTCTAACGTTGTTCTTATCGCTAATAAACGATGAATCCTCTGATATGTTCAGATGATTTCATAACTCACAACTAACCTCAGCTTCGCAGCCCATTTTTACATGGGCTGCCTTTTTTTTATACTCAATTTCTTCAGACAACCAAATTAAATAAAAAAATAGATGATTTTCTAATAATAGTTTTGTTTTTACAATTTCTAGATTTATAAGTTATAATCAAATATCTATTTCTGAAAGCTTATTCAAACAATGCCGAACAATACAGATGAATCTCAGGTAAAACTTTTAATAAATAAAGCAAATGTTGAATTAGAAGCTCATAATTATAAAAAATCAAAAAAGACTTGCTACCAAGCTTTAAAATTAGATTCCAATAATCCTAACATTTATTTAATACTTTTATTAGCGCAAAATAAAGTAACTGAAATAGAAGATTTAAAAAACTGCAAAATCGATTATGAATCAGAAAGCTATAAAAATCTAAGACGCTACGCAGGAAAAGATTTACACGAAAAATTAAACCAATACTTATCTGATAAAGAAAAATACGAAAATATTATAAATCCTAATAATTATAAATCATCTCGCTTAATCAAAAGATTTAAAACAGGTGTTATAGAACCAGTGATTAAGTTTCTAAAATCTTTTTGGGAAAAACCTAATCAGGAAAAAGCTATTCAGAAAAAACAACCAAAGCCCCTAAAACAGCAGGAACAGAGCAAATCTAACTTTTTGACATTATTACCAAATATAATAATAGATTTTTATTCAGATAAAAGAGAAGGCATTGAGTATTATGATATTACTAACTTATCAAAGTTTCACAGCAAAGTAGAAAGATACAATAATTCACAAAAAGATTATAAAGATTTATTAAATCAATTGTCATCTAAAGAAACCGTAAATTCAGCTTCAACTTATATATATATAATTATATTATCTCTTCAATTGTTTATTCTGTATGGCGCTCTAGGTGTCTTTTATACCGATAAAAATTATATTGGTTTATTATGCGCTATATTAATTGATCTTTTGTTATTTTCTATCATTAAGAAAAATTATTTGAGAATTCTTAAATTAAAGGAAATAAAGAACACATCGGTTGTTTTAAATTCTTTAAAAAGTCTAATTTGTTTTGTATTATCTGTTGTATTGCTTTTTACAAACTATTATTTATACTTTAAATCATTTAGCAATTTGTTTGAGAATTTTTATCTTAAAGGCTTATTATTTGGAATTACAGGTTCTTTGGTAGTTAATTATCTGTATATTCAAATATACTCTTATCTAAGATATTTTAATGTTGTTAGATTACATAAAAAATTATCAAGATAACTAATTACATTTTCAGATATGTAGCGTCTTTCAAACGCTGTCCGAAAACTAGAAATTCGATAAAAATCAGTATTTATTTGTAGCCTACCCATTGTCATAAACGTATAGCTTTCAGGGCTAAAGCCCATACGCTATACTTTTTATGACAAATGTGTAGGCTTTTCTTATCTCTCGATTCTTTTAAAAGCTAACAATAGCTTGCTTAACCTTATTCTACTCCGCGGTCTCAGAAAGAGGCATAGCAATTTATAAAAAACCTTATTAATAAAAGAAAAAGTTTACGTTTGCCCTGTGGTTTTCTCCAACCTCTTGAAGTTTTTTTTGTGTTGAGGTAGAATTTCTCGACTTTATAACATAGTTAGTTAAGCTATAAATGTATTTGTAGCTTTTAGATTGTTAATCTTAACAAACAAGGAACACGCAAATGAATATTTATCGCACACACACCTGTGGTGAACTTCGTGGTTCAGATGTCGGTAAAGTAGTAAAACTTTCCGGCTGGATACACCGCAAACGCGATCTTGGCGGAATGCTTTTTGTAACTCTTCGTGACAATTACGGTATTACTCAGGTTCTTGCCAATCCTGGCACAGATGCCTATAAAGTTTTTAACGATACAAGAATCGAATCTGTAGTTACCGTTGAAGGCAAAGTTTTAAGCCGTGGCGAAAACATCAACAAAGATATGCCTACTGGCGAAATCGAAGTAGAAGCAACTTCTGTTATTGTTCAGAGTGCTGCTGATGTTCTTCCAATGCAAGTTGCTGACGAAGACAATGCTCCAGAAGAAACCAGACTGACTTACAGATTCCTGGATTTACGCCGTGAAAAGCTTCACAAGAACATTCTTTTACGTTCAAAAGTCATTGCTGGAATTCGCAAACGCATGATTGAAATGGGGTTCACTGAATTTCAGACTCCTATTTTAACAAGCAGTTCTCCTGAAGGCGCAAGAGACTATCTTGTTCCATCAAGACTCTATCCTGGCAAGTTCTATGCATTACCACAGGCTCCACAGCAGTTCAAACAACTGCTTATGGTTTCTGGTTTCGATAAATATTTCCAGATTGCTCCATGTTTCAGAGATGAAGATGCTCGTGCAGACCGTTCACCTGGCGAATTCTACCAGTTAGACGTTGAAATGTCTTTCTGCACTCAGGACGAAGTTTTTGAAGCTATGGAAAAGCTCTTTGTAAGTTTATTTACAGAACTAGCACCTGGCGCTAAAGTTACTGGTCCAACATTCCCACGCATCAGCTACGAACAGGCCATGAACAGATGGGGCTGCGACAAACCAGACCTTCGCTACGGTCTAGAAATCGAAGATGTTTCTGACATAATTGCTAAGACTGAAGGCAACTTCCTTAAAGGTGCCATTGATAGCGGTAAAGCTGTCAGAGCAATCTGCGTAAACAATGTTGGCGACAAGTCTAGAAAATTCTATTCTAACTTGGAAGCTTTCTGTAAAGAAAACGGCGCAGCAGGCCTTGCAACTTTGATTTACACAGATACTGAAGTAAAAGGCACTGTAACAAAGCTTTTGAATGACGAAGTTAAAGCCGAACTCAAAGCTAGAATGAAAGCAGAAAGCGGTTCTGCAATACTGATGGTTGCTGACGAAAAGCTTAAAGCTTCTGTTATATTAGGAAAATTGAGAATCAAATTGGCTGACGAACTTGACCTTCGCGAAAAGAACGCTTTCAGATTCTGCTGGGTTAATGACTTCCCAATGTTTGAAAAAGACGAAGAAACTGGCCAAACAATATTCAGCCACAACCCATTCTCAATGCCACAAGGCGGTTTGGATGCACTCATGAATCAAGACCCGTTAACAATTAAGGCTTATCAGTATGATATAGTCTGCAATGGTATTGAACTCAGCTCCGGTGCAATCAGAAATCACAAGCCAGAAATTATGTATAAGGCTTTTGAAATTGCTGGCTACGATAAATCAGTTGTTGATGAAAAATTCGGTGGCATGATCAGAGCATTCAAGTTTGGTGCTCCTCCTCACGGTGGTATCGCTCCTGGAATAGACAGAATCACCATGTTGCTTGCTAATGAACAGAATATCCGTGAAGTTATCTGCTTCCCATTGAATCAGAAAGCTCAGGACCTTCTCATGCAGGCACCTGCCGAACCTACAGAAAAACAACTCAAAGAACTTCATCTGAAGATAGTCGAAGACTAACAATAAAGGCTCGCAATTGCGAGCCTTTTTATTTTCTTTATAACTCCACCTTTCAATTCTCAATTCTCATTTCTCAATTCCCTTCTCCCTCTTCAATCTTATATCTCCTTATATCTTCTAATTTCTTGAAATATAAGAATAAATTTATTATAGTAGTACAACTCAATTTATAAGTTAATAAGTAAAAAACATAATGAGAACTACATATCTACAAAAGCAATTTAAGTCTATATATATATTGTTTTTCTTTTTTCTCTTACTTTCTGCCAGCATACTTTATGCAGAAAGTAATAATTCAACCTCCAGTTCAAAACACGAACTGACAACCTTTGAACAATTAGAGAAAATGCGAATAGGGGTCTTATCCTCTTCTGCCAATCCTGAAATAGTGCAGAAAAAAGCCCCCAATGCCAAGAATTTCGTTTTCTATAATACCAATGTAGACGGTGTTGCTGCTGTAAGATCAAATAAAATAGACTGTTATATAGATGATGAACCAGTTCTTCGTATGTTTGAAAATCAAACTACTGGAGTAAAAGTTGCTCCACTAGTTATAGACAGTTTCGAATTTGGTATAGCTTTAAAAAAAGACAGTCCGTTAACTCCTAAGATAGCAAAAATAATATCTGATTTCAGAAACCAAGGAGTTCTTGATGATTTAAAAGAGCTTTGGACAGGTAAAGACGATAGTAAAAAGACGATAGAATCAATTCCTGTTCAAAATTGGGAAGGTAAAAACGGAATCTTAAAATTTTATAATAGTGCTGATGCTGAGCCACTATGCTACATTGGCAAGAATCAGACAATAATAGGCTACGATATTCATTTAGTTTATCTGGTTGCTAAAGAGCTAGATATGAAAGTAGAAACAACTGTAGTACAGTTTGATTCTTTGATTCCTGCTTTACAATGTGGCAAGGCAGATATTGTTGCATCTTGCCTTACAATAACCGAAGATCGACAAAGAAATGTAGATATGGTTCCCTATTACCAATCTTCTGTTAGAGCCCTTGTCAAGGACGGTCTCAGTGTTAGCGACATGACTTTTTTCCAAAGCTTAAAAGATAGTTTTTATAAAACATTTATAGAAGAAAACAGATGGTTATTGGTTTTAAATGGTCTTATAGTAACTATAGCTATTTCTATTACCTCTGGTTGTTTCGGTTTTTTACTAGGTTTTCTTTTAGTAACAATCTACAGAAGAAATATTAAATTTATATCATGGTTAATTAATGCTTTTATTGTTGTTATCAACGGTATTCCATCGGTAGTATTGCTGATGCTACTTTATTATGTTATTTTCGGTTCTGTTGATATTTCACCAATAACAGTATCGATTATAGCTTTTACCTTAACCTTTGGAGCAGCCTGCTATGGTTTTATAGGGAATGGCTTACAGGCTGTCAATATTGGGCAGGACGAAGCAGCTAAAGCTCTTGGTTACAGCGAATTCCAATCTTTTTATAAAATCGTCTTTCCACAAGCAACCATACATTTTCTGCCGCTTATGAAAAGTGAATTTATTTCAATGGTCAAGTCAACAGCAGTTGTAGGGTATGTATCCTGCATAGATTTGACCAAGGCTTCAGACATTATTCGTTCACGCACTATGGAAGCATTTTTCCCTTTGATTGCGACAGCTATAATTTATTTTTTAATAGCAAACCTAATGATTCTGGCTCTAAATCATTTTGAAATCAGTATTGATCCGAAACGAAGAAAACGCAAATTGTCTGGAATAAAAGCTGAACAACCATCAAAAAAAGAACAGGCAAAAGATGAAAAGCAATCAGCAGAAAAAGAACAGAAAACAGAAGAAAAGCAATTACCTAATAAAGAGAGTAACGAGCAAACAGCTTCTGGAAATGGGGAGGCATAAAAATCATGGCATTAATAAAAATAAATCATTTAAAAAAAGTCTATGATAATGTTGTTCCCGTCAAAGATGTTTGTGCTGAAATAAACAAAGGTGATATTATTTCTATAATAGGACCTTCAGGAACAGGCAAATCGACTCTTTTACGTTGTTTAAACATGCTTGAAACTCCAACTGAAGGTGAAATCATTATTGATGGTGAAAATATTACCGCCCCCAACGTAGATTTGTCTAAAATCAGACAAAAAATGGGAATGGTTTTTCAAAATTTTAACCTCTTTCCTCACAAGATGGTTATAGAAAACATAATGATGGCACCAGTAGACTTGCTTAATGCCAATCCACAAACAGCATACGACGAAGCATTAAAGCTTCTTGAAATGGTTGGTTTAAAAAGCAAGGCAATGGATTACCCTGAAGAACTATCTGGTGGACAGCAACAGCGTGTAGCCATAGCTAGAGCCTTGGCGATGAAGCCGCAAATTGTTCTTTTTGACGAACCTACCTCTGCATTAGACCCTACTATGGTTTCAGAAGTTCTTTCAGTTATAAAAATGCTGGCAAAACAAGGTTTGACAATGATGATTGTTACACATGAAATGCGCTTTGCCAAAGAAATATCCACAAAGATATTCTATATGGACGAAGGTATCATCTATGAAGAAGGAACTCCCAGCCAGATTTTTGATAACCCCCAAAAAGAGCTGACAAAAAAATTCATTTTTAGAATTAGAAATTGGGAATGGTTAATAGAAAGCAAAGACAACGATTACCATGCAATGATGGGTTCATTAGAAAACTTTGCAGTAAAGCAGTATCTTACTCCAAAACGCTTAAACAGATTGAAACTGGCAATAGAAGAACTGACCACTACAGATGTATTATTCCCAATAGATTCAAATGGGAACAAGCAGAATATATTTATTCATATCAATGCATCTGAAGAAGGCAAAGACCTCAAGATTAAATTTACTTCAAAAGGCATCAAGAAAGACATTTTTGAAAACTTAAAGAATGCCTCTATTAAAGACATTTCTTTAAAAATGCTTTCCAAGATTCTTATTCCTATAAAAATTGATGAATCTGAAAACTCTGTAGAATTTAAACTAAAAGTTGAGAATTAATAATTAAAAATATATGGAAAATAAAGATATACTCAACAATGACTTAGAAGAATTAAGGGAAAAAATTATAAAAAGAATCAAAACAACCATAACCTAAAATAAAAATGAATTATCCGATAGAATCTAGCTTAGAAGATATAAAGCAAGCTTTAGCAGGGAATAAAAACCTCATATTGACTGCTGAACCTGGGGCTGGCAAATCTACTGTTGTTCCTCTGGCTTTAATGAATGAAGCATGGTTAGAGGGCAAAAAGATAGTAATGTTGCAACCAAGGAGAGTCGCTGCCGTAGCTGTAGCTAACAGAATGTCAGAAACTCATGGTTCAGAACCAGGCAAAAGCATAGGTTATTCCGTCAGATTCAGCTCAAACATTAAGCCTTCAACAAAAATAGAAGTTTTAACAGAAGGTATTTTAACTAAACGAATACAAAAAGACCCTTTTTTAGAAGATGTCGGTCTTGTTATTTTTGATGAATTTCATGAACGTAGTATTCACGCAGACTTAGGGCTTGCACTTTGTTGTGAAATAAAAAGAGATGTTCGCCCTGATTTAAGATTAATGGTTATGTCAGCAACCATTGATACTGGATTAATTTGCAATTATTTGAACAATTCAGAAGTAATTAGTGGAAAAGGCTTTTTATACCCAGTAACGATTGAATATAAGCCTATTAGCGTAGGAAGAAGCTATTTTGATAATACAGCAAAAGCAATATATGAAATTGTTACTTCCAGCGATAAAAACGAAGAGTATCTTGTTTTTTTGCCAGGAATAGGTGAAATAAACAGAGTTAAAGATTATTTAGAAAGCACTTCTTTAGGTCAAACCCATGATATTTTGACTCTACACGGTTCGATGGGGATAAAAGAGCAGCAAAGAGTGCTGGGGAGTCACCGCATTGCAAAGCAATGCAGCCCCCTCAGTCAGCAAGCTGACAGCTCCCCCACCATTCGTGGGGGAGCATCTGGAGAAAGCAGACCGAGAGTTATATTATCTACGAATATTGCAGAAACATCGCTGACAATTGAAGGCATTACCACCGTAATAGATACTGGCTATGCCAGACAAAATAGATTTAATCCAGAAACAGGTTTAAACAAGCTTGAAATGGTAAGGATCAGCAAAGCTTCTGCAAAACAGCGTGCTGGCCGTGCAGGCAGATTAAAAGCAGGCAGAGCAATTAGACTTTATAGCAAAGCAGAATTTGAAAACTTCGCTGAAAACGAAATTCCAGAAATACTGCGTTCTGATCCAACTTCATCTATTCTAGAGCTTTATTCTTGGGGAATAAAAGACCCATTTAAATTTAACTGGCTTGAAAGCCCAAGCAAAGAAAGCATTGAACATTCAATTGAATTGCTTAAAATGCTTGGTGCTGTTGATGAAAAAACTTCAGTAACAGAACTTGGTAAGAAAATGAATTCTATTCCTGCAGAACCTAGATTAGCAGCAATGCTGATTAAAGCAAAAGAAGCTGGTTGTTTGGAAGAAGCAGCTCTCGCAACAGCTATTATCGAAGAAAAAGACTTCATAAACTCCAATCGTCATAGCGAGCCTCTAAATGAGGTAGACCCAGATTTATTTTTAAGACTCTTGGCTTTTGAAGACAAATCTGCTTTGTCTAATGAATATTCTGTCGATAGTTTTATAATGAAACGCATACTTAAAGAACAAAAACAACTGCTAGACCAACTTGTTTAAGAGTCTTTCATCAATCTTTATCTGATTAAATCAAATAGATAATGATTTTTTCTCTTAAAAATATCATCAAAACCTAAAGAATAACCTCATAAAAACTTCTACAAAATATTAATTTCACAATGTTTACTTTAGGTTAAACGGTATGATATTTTTAACCCAACGATTTAAGGGAAGTAATGTGAAAACCATTCGCTGGTCCGCAACCGTATAGTCGGAATGCTTAAATCCGTTAGATACCTCGAGACAGGAAAAATGTGAAAAATATATTTTTACTATTTTCTCTGCCTTTTGATTAAAAAAGGGAGAACTAAATGAATAGGGCGGCAAACAGCCAAGTTGTTTCTTTTGATTCCGTTGTTTCTCAGGATATTTTAAATCCTAATACTAACCCCAATAATCCACCCAATAATGTTATTGATATAAAGAAAAACAAGTTTTCTCATTTATCAATGGTAAAAAAAGATGGTACCTGTGAGGGTTACGATGTACAGAAAGTTGTCAACGCGGTTAAAAAATCTGCAGCAAGAATGCTGATAGAATTTACCCAAGAAGATATTGATAAAATCTGTAATCTTGTAAATTCAAGCGTATTAAGTCTGAAAACAAACAAAATAGAAATCAGCACTATGCACTGCATTGTTGAATCAGTGCTTGAAAAGGTTAATCCTATAGTTGCCAACAGTTACAGAAATTACAGAAACTATAAAATAGACTTCGTTCAAATGCTTGATAAAGTCTATCAAAGAAGCCAGAAGATCATGTATATTGGCGACAAGGAAAACTCTAATGCTGATTCTGCACTGGTTTCTACCAAGCGCTCACTTATTTTTAATGAACTTAATAAGGAATTATACAAAAAATTCTTTTTAACTGTTCCAGAATTACAGGCCGCAAAAGAAGGCTACATCTATATTCATGACATGTCAGCCAGACGTGATACAACAAACTGCTGTCTTTTTGATATGGCAAGCGTTTTAAAAGGCGGCTTCGAAATGGGTAATCTCTGGTATAACGAACCCAAGAGCTTAGAAGTCGCCTTTGACGTTATCGGCGATGTTGTAATCGCTGCTGCTAGTCAGCAATACGGCGGTTTTACCGTTCCTGAAGTAGATAAAATTCTTGCTCCTTATGCACAGAAAACCTATGACAAGAAATATAATAAATATCTTGGAATGGGCGTTTCTGAAGAAATCGCTGAAAAAGAAGCCTTAAAAGATGTAGAAAAAGATTTTCACGACGGTTTCCAGGGTTGGGAATACAAATTCAATTCAGTAGCATCAAGCCGCGGTGACTACCCCTTTATTACAATGACTATGGGTCTTGGCACCGGCAAGTTTGAAAAAATGGCTTCCTTGCAGATGCTAGAAGTAAGAAAAGGCGGTCAGGGTAAGAAAGACAACAAAAAACCTGTTCTCTTCCCCAAAATCGTTTTCTTATTCGACAAAGACCTGCATGGAAAAGGCTGTGAACTGGAAGATTTGTTCCACGCTGGCGTTGAATGCTCTAAAAAGGCCATGTATCCAGACTGGCTTTCTATGACTGGTGAAGGCTATATCGCCAGCATGTATAAGAAATACAAAAGAGTTATTTCACCTATGGGTTGCAGAGCTTTCTTGTCACCCTGGTTTGAAAGAGGCGGAATGAAGCCAGCTGACGATGATGACAAGCCTGTATTTGTCGGTCGTTTTAATATTGGTGCTATTAGCCTACATCTGCCGATGATTCTTGCCAAAGCTAGAAAAGAAGGCAAAGACTTCTATGAAGTTCTTGATTACTACATGGAAATGATAAGACAGATTCACATCAGAACCTACGCTTATCTTGGCGAAATGAGAGCTTCAATCAATCCGTTGGCATTCTGCGAAGGCGGTTTCTTTGGCGGCCACCTGCATTTCCACGATAAAATTAAACCTGTTTTAAAAGCTGCAACTGCTTCTTTTGGTATTACAGCATTAAACGAACTTCAGGAACTTTATAATGGCAAATCAATAACAGAAGACGGCAATTTTGCTCTGGAAGTAATGAAATACATCAATAAAAAAATTGCTGAATTTAAGGAAAAAGATGGCAATCTTTATGCTATTTACGGAACTCCGGCAGAAAGCCTCTGCGGTTTGCAGATAGAACAATTCAGAAAACTCTATGGAATTGTTGACAAGGTTTCTGATAGAGGCTACGTATCAAACAGCTTCCACTGCCATGTTACAGAAAAGATTGGCCCTATTACAAAACAGGATTTGGAAGGCAGATTCTGGGAACTCTTAAACGGCGGTAAAATTCAGTATGTCAGATACCCGATTTCCTACAATACAAAGGCTGTAGAAACTCTGATTCTCAGAGCTATGGATAAAGGTTTTTACGAAGGCGTCAATCTATCGCTTTCTTATTGCGATGATTGTGGGCATCACGAACTTAATATGGATTCCTGCACAAAATGCGGCAGTAAGAACCTGACTAAGATAGACAGAATGAACGGCTATCTCTCTTATTCAAGAGTTAAAGGCGATACCAGACTGAATGAAGCCAAGATGGAAGAAATTAAAGACCGGGTGAGCATGTAATGAATTATCACGATATTACCAAAGAAGATTTGCTTAACGGTCCTGGTGTCAGAGTAGTTCTTTGGGTTTCAGGATGCTGTCATCACTGCAAAAACTGTCAGAATCCTATAACCTGGGATGAATGCGGTGGTTTGCCCTTTGATGAAGCGGCTGAAAAAGAACTCTTTGAAGCTTTAGATAAGCCATATATTGATGGCATCACATTCAGTGGCGGAGACCCATTGTTTATGAACAACCGCAAGGAAGTCTGCCGCCTGATTCGCAAATGCCGAGAAAACTACCCAGAAAAGAGTATCTGGCTTTATACCGGCTATAAATGGGAAGACGTCAAAGACATTGAAGAATTGAAGCTTACAGATGTAGTTGCCGAAGGACCATTCGTTGAAGAATTAAAAGACAACAACATAGAATGGGTCGGTAGCTCCAACCAAAGAGTAATCGATGTAAAAAAGACCTTCGCTTCCGGCGAAATAACGCTGGTTTAATAATCTTAAGACCCATTTCACCGACTGCCAATGGCTGTCGACTCCCTCAGCCTCCGTTCACTTCGTGAGCAGCCCCCTCAGTCTTTTGCTTCACAAAATCCAGCTCCCCCACCTTTCGTGGGGGAGCATCTTCTTTTTCTCTTATCTCTGAATAAAAGATTTGTTTAGCTAATAAAGCACTATTTTTATTTTGATATCGAAGTCATAATATGATAATTTAAAACTTATATATATACTTTGAATGGTGGATTTAAGAGAAAAATTAAGATTTTATTTTAATCCATACATAAAGAAAATTAGGAGAAAAGAGAATGAGTGAATTGAAGCGAACTTGTCTTTACCAGACTCATCTTGATGCTGGCGCAACAATGGTGGATTTCGGTGGTTGGGACATGCCAGTGCAGTATCCCAGCGGAATAGTAAGTGAACATTTGTATACTCGCCATAATTGCAGCCTTTTCGATGTTTCACATATGGGTCGTCTTATCGTTGAAGGTCCAGAACGAGTTAAATTTTTGCAGCACGTTTTGACCAGCAATGTAATGGCACTGAAACTGAATCAAGGTCAGTATTGTATTATCCCCAATGAAAATGGTGGAGCAATAGACGATGCTTATTTATATCTTTTTGAAGAAGATCGTTTCTTCTTAGTAGTAAACGCTGCCAATACAGAAAAAGACTTAGCTTATCTACAAGAAAAGATTAAATCTTTTAACTGCACAATTAAGAATGTCAGCGATGAATGGGCATCTATAGCTGTTCAGGGTCCCAAGAGTAAAGAAATGCTGACCACCTTATCCGGTGGCGTTCAGGTAACTGAACCAATGCGCAACGCTCTTAACTCAATAGAATTAGAAGGACATTTTGCCCGCATAGCCAAAACCGGTTATACTGGTGAACCTCTTGGCTATGAAGTATTCATTAAAACAGAAGATGCTAAATGGCTTTGGAACCGTCTCATAGAATTAGGTGCTAAGCCAGCTGGTCTTGGTGCTCGTGACACTCTGCGCCTTGAAGCAGGATTGCCACTCTATGGTCACGAATTTGGCGTTGATGCTGGCGGAAAAGAAATACCGATTTTTGCAGTTCCTGTTGGAAAAGTTGCAGTCAGCTTTACCCCACAAAAAGGAGATTACATTGGCAGAGCTGCTTTGGAAAAACAATCTGCTGCTTTGAAGCGCATTCGTGAAGAAGATTTCAGCGATATGGCCGACTTGCCTCGCAGACTAGTTCCTATTGCTTTGCAGGATAGAGGTGTAATGCGCGCTGGAATGCCAATATATAAAGGCGACAAGCATATAGGCTGGTTAACTTCTGGAACTATGGTTCCATATTATTTGTGTGAAGGCCAAGGCATCACTTCTAGATATTCTGACGAAACCGCAAAACGTGCTATAGGTTTGGCCTATGTTGACAGCGATATCAAGACTGATGACATAGTAGAAGTTGATATTCGCGGTAAACGCTTGCATGCAGTTATCGTTAAAGAACATATGCGTGTAGATTCACCGCCATTCGCAAGACCAATAATATATAAGCTTGAAGAAGAAACTGAAGCTAAAGTTGGCAGCGACCAGCACAGAATGGCTTTAGATTTAATCAAATTGGCTCAAGACAATCATCAGTGGAGACAGAAGAAGTGCATCAACCTGATTCCATCTGAAAATACTGCCAGCCGTGCAGTTCAACTTCTTTGCCAATCTGATCCGTCTTTCCGCTATGCAGAACATAAAAAGAGCCTTTCATTCAACAATGAAGATATTTTCTATTATCAGGGAACCAAATTTATTGACCAGGTAGAACAGATGCTGGTAGAACAGATGCGCCAGTATCTCGGCTGCACCGAAGTTGAAACTCGTGTTATCAGCGGTCAAATGGCCAATACTGCCGTTTTCTCAGCTTTAATGGATTGGAAGAACCGCTATAATCGCAGAGTTGAACCACAGCGCTTAGGTTATGTTCTTCACAATCACATTCTTAAAGGCGGTCACCTCTCTGCTCAGCCTATGGGCGCTCTTCATGATTATGCAGCTATCGACCCAGTCACTGAAAAACGTGCTGTAGTTGCTTTCCCAGTTTGTGCAGACAATCCATACAAGATTGACGTAGAAGAAACAAAAAAGATTATTGACGAATACAAGCCAGAATTCATCATCTTCGGTAAGAGCATGGTTCTTCACAAAGAACCAGTAGCTGCTATCAAGAAGTTCATTGATGAACAGAAGATGCAGACCACTATCATGTATGATATGGCTCACGTTCTTGGTTTGATTGGTGATCATTTTCAGAAACCATTTGCAGAAGGTGCAGACATCGTTACTGGTTCTACTCATAAGACTTTCTTTGGTCCTCAAAGAGGTGTTATTGGCGTCAATTACAAAAAAGACGAACTTAAATACGGTCTTTGGGAAACAATCGAAAGACGTGCTTTCCCAGGCAGCGTATCTAATCACCATCTTGGCACTCAGCTTGGTATGTTGATGGCAGCTTATGAAATGAACACTTTCAAAGATGCTTACCAGAAAGCTATTATTGAAAACGCCAAATACTTTGCTAAATGCTTGAAAGAAGCTGGTTTAGATGTAGCTGGTGATCCTGCAATAAGTTACACAGAAACTCATCAGGTTATCGTCCATGTTGGTTATGCACAGGGTCCTGAAGTTGCAGAACGTCTTGAAGCCAACAACATTATCGTTAACTATCAGGCCACTCCTGAAGAAGAAGGTTTCACCGCTTCAGGCGCTTTACGTATGGGTGTAAGTGAAATGACACGCTTTGGCTTCGGTAAAGATGCTTTTGCCAAACTAGCTGGTTTGATTGCTGATTGTGTATTGAACAACCGCAAAGTTGCAGATGAAGTTGAAAAACTTCGCAGCCAGTATACTGAAATGAAGTATTGCTTCAACGATGCTGAAATGGAAGAAGCCCTCAACGGCTTTGCAGGAATAATCGGTCTGTAACGAGTTCTCAGCTTCAAGCTTCGAACTCGTTATAGAGATTAGAGAAAAGAGATTAGAGATTAGGGAAATGTTTAGTTTGCAAAGCTATCGAATAATTGCTAATTTTAGATTATTTGAAAACTAAACAATCCTCTTATCTCTTACCTCTCATCTCTCATCTCTTTATCTTAGGTTTATAACTTAGAACTTATGGTTTATAACTATTTTTATAATATGGAGAAATAAAGATGAATTACCCAAAAGAATTGAACTACAGTAAATCTCATGAATGGATTAAAGAAGAAAACGGAGTTGCTACCGTTGGTATTTCCGATTACGCTCAAGACGCTCTCGGCGATGTAGTATTCGTCAATCTGCCAGCAGTAGGCGATGCAGTAACTGCCGGTGAAGCATTCGGCGATGTTGAATCTGTTAAAGCCGTATCTGATCTAGTTTCCCCAGTTTCTGGCACAGTTTGTGAAATCAACGAAGAACTGGTAGACGCTCCAGAAAAATTGAACAAAGACCCATATGGCACTTGGATTATAAAAGTAAATGAAATATCTGACAAAGAAGATTTGCTAAATGCTGAATCTTATGAAGCTTTCTGTGCCCAGGAGGCTAAATAATGGGTAGTTATGTTCCCTCAACCCTGGCAGAACGCCAGGAAATGCTTAAAGCACTCGGTTTGAAAAATGAAATGGAACTCTACGCCGGCGTGCCCCAAAGCATGATACTCAAAAATGGTCCTGATATACCAGAAGGCATGAGTGAACTGGAAGTTGGACGTAAAGTAACTGCTATGGCAGAAAAGAACCTGCGTTTCCACACTGTATTGCGCGGTGCAGGCTCTTACGACCACTATATTCCAAGTATAGTCAAGTATATTCCAGCAAAAGAAGAATTTCTGACTGCTTACACTCCTTACCAGGCTGAACTCAGCCAGGGTCTATTGCAGTCTATATTTGAATATCAGACCATGATTTGTCAGCTGACAGAAATGGACGTTTCAAACGCTTCTGTCTATGACGGTGCAACTGCCGCAGCCGAAGCTGCTGCTATGTGCCGCGACCGCAAGCGCACAGTTACACTTGTTTCTGCTGCTGCAAATCCTGATGTTATCAATACAGTTCGCACCTACTGCTATGCCAGTGGAAACGAAATGCGCATTATTCCTATGAAGGATGGAAAGACTGATACTTCTGCCCTCAAGGAAATGCTTACTCCAGATGTTGCTTCTGTTTATATTCAGCAGCCAAACTTCTTTGGTCTGCTTGAAGATGCTGAAGAAATAGGGAAACAAACTCACGAAGCTGGTGCAATGTATGTTATGGGTTGCAACCCAATCAGCTTAGCAATACTCAAGTCTCCGAGAGAATGCGGTGCAGATGTAGCTGTTGCAGAAGGTCAGCCTCTTGGTATGCCAATGGGCTTTGGTGGTCCATATCTTGGAATTATGGCAACCACAACAAAATACATGCGCAAACTGCCAGGACGTATCGTAGGCGAAACAGTAGACAGCAAAGGCAATACAGCCTATGTTCTTTCACTGGAAGCACGTGAACAGCATATACGCCGTGAAAAGGCCAGTTCAAACATCTGTTCTAATGAAGCTCTCTGCGCACTCACTGCCAGCATTTATATGGCAGCAATGGGACCAAAAGGCATGCAGGAAGCAGCTAGTCAGTGTCATGCAAAAGCTCACTATCTTGCTAAAGAATTGTGCAAAATTCCTGGTGTTTCTATGCTTTATAACGGCGAATTCTTCCACGAATTCGTTACTGTAATGCCAAAAGCAGAACAGGTTTTGAAAGCATTGGAAGATAAAGGCATTCTTGGTGGTCTTCCAGTAGAAAAAGGCATACTCTGGTGTGCTACAGAAAAGGTTAGCAAAGCTCAATTAGACCAAGCTGTAGCCATTGTTAAGGAGGTGCTAGCATGAAACTGATATTTGATAAAAGCGTTCCAGGTCGCAGTCTTTCTCTGTTACCAAAATGCGATGTAGAAGAAACCACTCTGCCAAAAGAATTTGCCCGCACTAAGGCACCTCAATTGCCAGAAATGAGTGAAACAGAAGTTTCTCGTCACTATACAGAACTCTGCCATCACGTTTATGGTGTAAACTGCGGTTTTTATCCTCTTGGCTCCTGCACAATGAAGTATAATCCTCGTATTGACGAAGAAATGGCTCAGTTGCCAGGATTTACCAGCATTCACCCACTAGCACCAGAATACGCTACCAAGGGCTGTCATGAAGTTCTTGATACAGCTCGCAAGATGTTGTGCGCCATCTCTGGTATGGATGACATGACTTTCCAGCCAGCAGCCGGAGCTCACGGTGAATTCACAGGCGTTCTTCTAATAAAGAAATACCACGATGCTCGTGGTGACAAAAAGAGAACTAAGATTATCGTTCCAGATTCTGCTCATGGAACCAACCCTGCTACAGCTGCTATGTGCGGTTTCCAGGTAGTAAACATCGCTTCTGCTCCTAACGGCTGTGTTGATTTGGAAGCATTAAAGGCAGCTTTGGGCGATGATACTGCTGGATTAATGCTTACTAACCCAAATACAGTTGGTATTTTCGACGAAAACATTCTGGAAATTACCAAACTAGTTCATGAAGCCGGTGGTCTTTGCTACTACGACGGAGCCAATCTTAATGCTGTAATGGGCGTAGTTCGCCCAGGCGATATGGGTTTTGACTGTATTCATATGAATCTGCATAAAACCTTCGCTACTCCTCACGGTGGTGGTGGACCAGGCGCAGGTGCAGTTGGCTGCAAAAACTTTTTAAAGGAATTTCTACCCCACTCCACTCTGATGGATGGAAAAGAAAGCAGTCAGGTAAGAAGCTTTGCTGGTAATTTCCTAGTTGTAGTCAGAGCTTTGACTTACATACTGACACTTGGAAGAGAAGGAGTCAAAGAAGCAGCAGTTAATGCAGTTCTTAATGCCAACTACTTGCAGGAACGCATAAAAGGCAGTTTCAAACCTGCTTATGACCGCATCTGCATGCATGAATTTGTTCTTGATTTGAGCGAATTCAAGAAAGAAACTGGCGTTAGCGCTCTTGATATAGCCAAGTCTCTTATTGATCGCGGTATGCATCCACCGACGATGTATTTCCCGCTCATCGTTCACGAAGCACTTATGCTGGAACCGACAGAAACAGAAAGCAAGGAAACCTTGGATATGGCTGCAGAAGTCTTCCATGACCTCTATAAGCAGGCACATACCAATCCAGAACCCATGCATTCTGCTCCGCACAACGCCTATATCGGCCGTCCAGATGAAGTAAGGGCAGCACGCACACCCGTCCTTCAGAAGAAACTATAAAGTTAGAAAAAGATGCTCCCCAGCTTTGCGGGGGAGCATCTTTGAAATATAATTATTTACTTTGATTGAAAAAATAGCTGTATGCCAAGGTCAGAGTCTTGACCCCTATTACAACTTAGCATTGGAAGAAGTTCTGCTGAATAATGTTCAGCAAGGAGAATGCATACTCTATTTATGGCAAAATGCCAATACAGTAGTTATTGGCCGTAACCAGAACCCTTGGCGAGAATGTCGCATTGGTCCTCTTGAAGAAAACGGTGGACATTTAGCCCGAAGGTTGTCTGGGGGCGGCGCAGTTTATCACGATACTGGAAATTTGAATTTTACCTTTCTTTGCAGTGATAAAGATTATAATCTGCAAAAGCATCTGTCAGTAATCGTGGAGGCATGTCGAGCCAACGGCGTAGCGGCTGAAATTTCAGGTCGCAACGATGTCTTAGCTCAAGGCTGTAAGTTCTCTGGAAACGCTTTTTATCACCACGGAGGCAAAAGCTATCATCACGGCACACTAATGGTAGATGTCAATCTTGAACAGGTTGAACACTATCTCAGCCCTTCTCCAGCCAAACTAAAAGCTAAGGGAGTGGCATCTGTGAGGTCTCGTGTAATAAATCTGCGTGAACTAGCCCCTTCAATGACTTGCAAAAGCTTGTCACAAGATATGGTTAGTGCTTTTGAAAAGGTTTACGGATTAGAATCCAAAGAACTGAGAATAGAGGATTTAGACTCAAATGCAATAGAGCTGTTGCGTCAACGCAATACTAATAAAGAATGGCTCTACGGCAGAGATTTGCCAATGAACTTTAGCTGTTCCGACCGTTTTTCCTGGGGAGAATTAGTCTTAGACCTAGGAATTGAACGAGGTCGTATCAATAAAGTTCGAGTTTATACCGACTCTATGGACTGGCAGTTAGCAGCAATTTTAGAGCAAGCCTTAATCAATATAGAATTTTCTATGAATCAGCTCTCTCAGGCCTTAACCGCCACTGAGCTGAAACCAGATATACGGCAGGATATCATCAACCTGCTGGCAAAACAGGAGATATGACAATGAAAGAATTTGATCTTGTAGTTATCGGCGCCGGACCCGGCGGTTATGTTGCAGCATTGAAAGCAGCAAAGCTTGGTGCTTCTGTAGCTGTAGTAGAAAACAAACAAACTGGTGGAACCTGTCTGAACAGAGGTTGCATACCCACCAAGAATATGCTTCATTCTTCAAGTCTCTATCATGAAATCAATACTGGTGGAGTAGCTGGAGTCACTGCTGAAGGCGTAAACTTTAATATTGATGCTGTATTGGAACACAACAAAGAAATATCTACCAAGTTGTCTGCTGGCATAGAAAGCATGTTTAAATCTGCTCACATTGAGCTTTTGCATGGTCAAGGCACAATTACTGCTCCTGGTCAGGTAAAAGTCACAGGCGAACAAGGCGAAGAAATGATTAGTGGCAAAAAAATTCTTGTTGCTACAGGTTCTGTGCCTGCTCGTCCTCCAATTCCAGGATTAGACCAAGAAGGAGTGTTAACCTCTGATGAAATTCTAGCTAGCGCTGGCCGCCATTTCAATTCTATTGTTATTATTGGTGGTGGTGTTATAGGCGTAGAATTTGCCACATTCTTCAACGATATAGGCTGCAAAGTAACAGTTTTAGAAGGCTTAGACAGATTACTGCCTATTATTGATAAGGAACTAGGACAAAACCTTGGTATGATTTTGAAAAAACGCGGTGTTGAAATGGCTTTGAATGCCATGGTCAAATCAGTAGTAAAGACAGAAAATGGTCTTCAGGTAAACTACGAACAAAAAGGCACCGCTGGTTCTGTTCAAGGCGAAGTCGTGCTCTGCGCTATTGGTCGTAAACCATATTTTGCTGGAACCTTCGCACCAGAACTGCAACCCACAACTGAACGTGGTAGACTGGTTGTAGATGCTAATTTCCAGACTAGCATTCCTAGCGTATATGCAGTAGGTGACGTATCCTCAGCTATTCAGCTTGCTCATGTAGCTTCAGCTCAAGGAACAGCCTGCGTAGAAGCTATGTTTGGAAAGGGAAGCCAGATGGATTTGAATCTGGTTCCAAGTTGTATTTACGTTCGCCCTGAAATTGCGTCAGTCGGCATAACAGATGTCAAAGCCAAAGAAGATGGCATTCCAGTTAAAGTAGGAAAAGGCTTGTTAGGTGCCAATGCCCGTAACTTAATAGTTAACGGCGACCGCAGCTTTATGAAACTAGTTGCTCATGCAGAAACTGGCGTGCTGTTAGGTGCTCATCTAATGTGTGAACATGCTACAGAAATGATTTGCGAACTGTCTCAAGCAATAGCCAATAAACTAACCGTAAAACAGTTGATGATAGCTATGAGACCCCACCCAACCTTCACTGAAACCTTAAGTGAAGCGTTGAACGATCTTTGTGCGAAACTAGGTTAATGAATAATAAAAAAACCACGCAATTATGCGTGGTTTTTTTATTGTTACCTGATGTGCCCAACAATTATATTATTCTAATTGTTTTAAAATCCCCCTTAATCCCCCTTTACAAAAGGGGGCAAGAAAATTAATCCACAGATTGAATTTTTAACAAATTCTTAATTATTAGACAAGCTCTCGAGGGGAAGCTTTAGGTAAATTCGTTATTCAGGCATATTGCTAATCTTAATCTTAGAGATTATACCTGATTTTGTAACTATTTCTATCCTGTGGTTAAAGCCATCATAGGTTTCATTTTCTTTGTTTACCCAGGTTATAGTATTGTCGTCTAGAATCTTGCAGCCTTTTTCAAGCTCAAAGCCAGCTTTGTCAGCATTTTTGTTGAATTTATTCAAAACATCGATGCCGTTTCCAACTCTTAAACCAGCAAAAGCATAAGTGTTGTTGGTTAATTCGCAAGAAGCGAAAGTCATTTGCCCACCATTTTTATTCAATAGGAAATCAATAGTTAAGCCTTTATCTGTCCAGGTTCTGTTTACCATAATAATATTGCTATCTTTTGTGTTAATTTCATTTCTGGTATTTGCTTCAGGCAATACAGAAGGCAGATAAGCAAAATATTCGAAAGAATTCAGCAAACCTTCTCTGAAATTGGAAGTTTTAAAGCTTGGGCTTATATACTTAGCATAAACCCAGCCTTCAACAGGCTGACCTTTATCGTATTTGGTAATAATCTTAACCCATTTGTATTCTTCGCCAGTATCGTGGGTTTCGGCATATAAGAATTCAGGGTGTTCTGTTCCTATTTTTGCTATAACTTCGCCAGTCTTAGGTTCTTTTCTGACATTGAGGTTTATTGAAGTTACTTTGCCATGTGTATACCAACCTTCAGGAAGTTCGCCATCATAATAGGCTCTTTCACCTGTTTCCTGTTCGCATTCACCAGGAGCATCATTTCTTAACGAAACTTCAGCTACAACACCGTCTTCCAACAACATTCTCATGGAATTATAAGAACCGCCATCAATATAGAAATCGTAAACAATAAAAGGAGTATCACATTCCACATCTGTCTGGTAAGCACCAAATATTGATTCGACGTTATCGGGGCTCATTCCAATAAGTTCATAACCAGTAGCAGCTTTTATTACTTCCTTGTTTCTAGTTCTTATATAGGCCATATTTACGAAATCGTTATAAATACCCATTTCCAGAACGCTATCAGTTGATGCATAAGTTTCTACGATATTGGTAGGATTTTCTCCATCAGAATTGTAGCGGTTTACATTTTTATGCCATACAGACTTTGGAAGATTATTGCGGATTTTTCCACAATAAGTGTTGGCATCTGCAAAAACTTTGAAAGCCAACAGATTAGAATCTTGCTGTGGCTGAGCTATACAGCAACCGTCTCTCTGTATTTCAAAACGCTTGTTGCCGTCATTATCATATTTTTTAAGAGTTAAAGTTTCTTTTTCACCAAATCTTACCATAGTCATGGTATCTGGGGTTTCTGCAAAAGCATTGGAAGCAAAATTTAAACAACCTGCTACCATAAGAGAGCAAGCCAATATATTTAATTTTTTCATTATATGTCTCCTAGAAGTTTGCTATATGCTAACATATATAAGGCTTTTAGTTAATATAATAAATTCTAAATTAAATTTGAATAGAAAGCTTGAAAGAAAAATATGGAAACCACGCTGATTGATGTTTTTGATAAAACCTACGAACTTTGCGACCAGATTCAGTTCCGAGAGCACGAAAGAATGGCGTATGAAGCTCTTTGCGCAGAAGTCTTTCCTGGCTTAAGCTTTGAAAAATGGTATCAAGCCGGGTTTTGGAACGGCGACCTTTTCAACCCTCATGTTTTAAAAGACGGCGATTCTATTGTTTCGGCCGTTTCTGTAAATAAAATGAAAATCAGAATAGGTCAAGAGCCTTCACGTCTTTACATACAGCTTGGAGGAGTTATGACCGCAAATAATTACCGCCATCAAGGACTTTCAACGGCTTTAATGGATAAAATTCTGACGGAATGGGAAGATAATTGCGACGGAATCTACTTGTTCGGTCACGAAGGTGTCAGAGATTTCTATCCAAGATTTGGATTTAAAGCGGTTGACGAATACCAGTATTACATGAATTTAAAAACCGATGATTATGCAGAAAAAGCAATTCGTCTAGATATGGGGAAAAAAGAAGACGAAGCTAAGCTGCTGAAATATTATGAGCTTGGCAATCCCTTTTCTTTAATGCAGATCGACAACAAAGGTCTACTGATGTTTTACTGCATGAAATATAACCGCAATGACGTTTATTATGTTGAAGAAGAAGACGCTATCGTAATTGCGGGGCACGAAAAAGAAGCTATGGTTGTCTACGATATTTTCTGTAAGCCAGAAAGAGATTTAGAAAAGATTTTGCTAGCTGCGGCAGATGATAACACTCAAAGAGTCTATTTCGGTTTTCCCTTAATAAAGACAAAACACTGCAAAATAGCTAAGTATGATGAAGAGGACAATATTCTCTTTATTCTTGATAAAAGAGGCTCGGAAGACTTGTCAGATTTCCTTAATGTGCCAGATTTGAAAAACAAGATAATGTTTCCGCTTCTGACACATGCATAATTTAGTTAAAGTAGTACCCTATAAAAAATAGGTAAAACCATTCACAAAAAAAGAAGTATTAATTATAATAAAAGAATAAATATTGCTTTTTGTGTACATAGGAGCAAAATTATGAAACGCTGCTTTTTAAATATATTTGTAATTGTTTTAATGTTCGGTGTAGCATCCAATACTCTTTGGGCTGGTCCTTTCGATGATGAATCAGTTGAAAAGGTCCAAACAATAAAAACAGAAGGAGCTAACACCAACAAAGTTTCTAATAGTATTAAAATAAAAAATAGTGATAAAACACTTTCTTCTGCAGAAAAAGGCAGTAATATAAATAATATTCAGATGTATTTAACAGACCCAACTGCCAAAATCTATCTGACAAAACAAGAAACTCCTAAAATAGGCGAAAACTCTGAAAATTTGCCTGAAATTACTATTGATAGCAGCGAAAGGTTTCAGACAATAGACGGTTTCGGTTTTGCTCTTACTGGCGGAAGCGCTTATTTATTGAATAAAATGTCTGTAAGCGACCGTTCTAATGTTTTAAAACGATTTTACGATCCTAAAGTAGGAATCGGAGCCAGTATGGTTCGCATTAGTATAGGAGCTTCAGATTTAAGCCAAAAGTGTTTTACATATGACGAAAAATTATTGGGCTTAGGAAAAGATACTGATTTAAAGAAATTCAATATTTATGCTGGTGATAAAGAAGTTATCCCTATGCTGAAAGAAATATTGGCTATAAATCCAGATATCAAAATCCTCGCTACTCCTTGGACTGCTCCAAAATGGATGAAATCCAACAAGCTCTATGGTGGTGGAACCTTAAAACCCAAATTCTATCAGGCTTATGCAGATTATTTTGTAAAATATCTGAAAACAATGAAGGAAAACGGCATTAACATAAGTGCCATATCTACTCAAAACGAACCCGAATGCGGCACCAACAAGCCAAGCATGAAAATGGATGCTTCAAGCCAGGCTAAGTTTATTGGCGAATATCTTGGTCCGACGTTAGAAAAGAATGATTTGGGCGATGTTGAAATTTTCTGTTGGGACCATAACTGCGATAAAAAAGAATTTGCCTTAGAAGTTCTTGGTAATTCAACTGCTAATAAATATGTAAGTGGTTCTGCATGGCATTTGTATGCTGGTGATATTAAAATTTTGTCTGAAGTTTATGCAGAACAACCAGAAAAGAAACTTTGGCTTACAGAACAATGGACAGGTCGCGATGGTGAATTTGCCGGCGATTTCAAATGGCATTTAAAAAATGTAATTCTCGGCACTCTCAACAATCATGGTCAAGCTGCTTTTGAATGGAATCTTGCAGCAGACCAGAATTGTGACCCCCACACCCTAGGCGGCTGCCCAGACTGCAAAGGTGCTATTACAGTTAATAAGAAAACCAATAAAGTAGAATCTTACAATGTTTCTTATTATATTATCGGTCAGGCAGCAAAGTTTGTCAGACCTGGTTCCGTAAAAATAGCTTCTAAGAGCACAGAAGATAGCCTTGTTTCAGCTGCATTTGAAACCCAAGAAGGCAAAATAGTTCTTATCGTCTTAAATGATGGAAATAAAGAAGTTGATTTTAAAGTGAAATTTGATAATAATACTATTACCAGCAAATTAAACGCAGGTGCAGCAGCAACCTACGTATGGTAATAGAAGGAGCTTTATAAATGTCGTTAGGCTTTTGGGAAATAGTTCTTATTGTTGTAGTTGTATTGGTACTTTTTGGTCCTAAGCGCATTCCTGAATTAGCAAGAGCTATAGGAAGAGCAAACTATGAGTTCAAAAAGGCTAAAAACGATATAGAAGCTGAAAGCAAGCAGCTAATAGAAAATTCTGAAAAGGCCGCTGAAGCAGAAGACAAAAAAGAAAGTAAAGCATGAACGACAGAGACGAGCCGCTAGCCGTTCATTTAGAAGCTTTGCGGAATGCTTTAATAGCCTGTATTGTTGCAACAGTTATTCTGACCCCTTTTGCTTATTGGGCATCTCCTTACGTAATTAATTATTTAATAAGACAATGTATTCCTGAGAATGTAGGAAGCCTCCATTATTTTGCTCCAATGGAGGTTTTTTGGACTCAGCTTAATCTTTCACTAATACTTGCGATGTTTCTAGCTTATCCCTGGAATATTTTCCAGATTTGGAAGTTTTTGCTACCAGCATTGTATAAAGAAGAAGCCAGAGCATTAAAAAGCTGGTTATTTTCCTCTTCTATTCTGTTTGTTGGTGGTATTGCCTTTTGTATTTATTATATACTTCCGATAATTATGGGGTTTTCTGGCAGTTTTTCTACTGATGGAATAAAACCAATCATAGGTCTGCAGAATTTCTTAAGTCTTGCGGGCTGGCTAATGCTTGCTTTTGGGCTAATGTTTCAAGCGCCTATTGTAGTGCTTTTATCTGTGAGATTTGGCTTAACTACAGCAAAATCTTTAAGGGAAAAACGCCCCTTTGTAATAGTTGCAATTTTGTTTTTATCGGCTTTATTAACACCGCCAGATGTTGTCAGTCAGGTTTTGTTGGGAGTTCCCACCTGGTTGCTCTTCGAGGTTGGCTTGGTCATCGCCTCAAAGATCGAGAAACCGAAAAAAGATGAGAAAACCCAAGTAGAATCAGAAAGCCTTGAATAAAGTTCTGAGTCTGGCAGACTTCAAGACATCACTGGCTTTAAGCTGTGACCAATTAATTTTTTCGCTCGGTTTAAGTATTTCTTCAAGCTTTTCCTGCATTTCTTTATCATCAAATGCGCTTCTAACCATAACTGAATAAGTTATTCTCTGAAGCATTCCAAAATTGCTTAAACTGAGCTCATCAGTTAAATCGGTTAAATCATTTAATGTAATATTAGATTTTGCCAATTCTTTTTCAGGATAAACAAAACACTTTTTATCAACTTCTTCATTAACTCTGATATTGTCGAAACAAATTACGAAATCGTCACCGAAACTTGAAATGCTAAATTTCTTTAATGGGAAAAAATCACCAGGCTTTATTACTGAAGTAACCTTAGATTGTTTAGATGTTTCCCCAGTAACAGTAATGATGCCATTTTCTTTGGAAGTTCTCATTTTGCTCATTGCCTGTTCAGCCAATGATAGAAAGTCTATTTTTATAGCATTTTCTTTTTCTTCATCGTTTGGCTGATGAAAATTAATGGTTGCATTCATTTGATCGCCTTCGAAAACGGCCTTAGCAATTAATATATTCTTTCTCAAAAGACAGATTCTAGTGTTTAAAGCATCGTTATATATAACATTTCCGTTTCTGGCTATAAGCAATGGGGTTTTATCTGTATCGAAGCAGTTAAAAGCCATATTTCCATTGTCATATCTTACCTGACTGAGATAATTACTACCTGAAGAGCTGATTATCAAATCAACAGAGAAGGTTTTTATGTTTTCGTTAGGAATAGAAAGATTCGTCAGATTCTTTCTAATGAGCTCATCGGCTGGCTGAGCCTGTAAAATAGTGCAGGACAATACAGCAAATAAAGTAATAAGTAGTAGTTTAATTCTCATATAGGACCTTCTTTTTATGATTCGTAGTCACTAGGTAATAAATCAGGCAAATGTTCCTGATTTTCCCACATTTTGGTTAATGGTGTAGAAAGAGGAACAAGAATTTCGCGATAAATCTGAAGAGCTCGTTCTGGAGAAAACAGATATCTGAAAAACCAGAATTCAAAAGGGAAAAAGTGAATTTCGCCCTTTCCAGGGAAAGGTTCGAAGCTTTCAGAGTTCTCTAAAATCTTAGCTTGAAGATTAATAAGATATTCTTCTCTGACAGTCTGTTCAGGCAAAGACAGATCTTTAACATTATTGCACTCTCTTAGACCGTTTTCTTTCAAAAGCCCAAAAATACGGCAAGCAAAAGGTCTTACAGGGTGAACAAGACAGACTTTTGTTTCATCATCTCTGAAAGCACATCTTAAACGTGTTTCGCTACCAACCTGAGCCTGTCTTAAATCGAAACGCAGCAATGATTTTATAAGTCTCAAGACTCTTTCTGGTTTCCATCTTGCCATGACTTCACGCATGACTCTATGATATTCCAAAGAATACATAGAAATAGAATTACAGCATTTTCCGCAATTATCGCAAGAAGTTCTTGGTAATTGGTCATGCAACATATCGACCATTTCCATACCAAAAGCCCCATGATTAGCCGAAGCTTCTAATACTTTCTGGGCATAAGTATCGAAGTTTTTCGCTCCGGCGATTTTTATTTTCTTTAGCAGGTCTTCATTCACTGTTTCTTAGCCATGCTTACAGTAAGCTTCCTGCCTCCCATTTCTTGTTCGTTCATGCCACTTATAGCGGCTTCAGCGGCTTCTTTAGTTGTAAATTCTATAAAGCCAAAACCTTTTGAACGCTTGGAAGCTTTATCTATTACTATATTGGCACTTACGACTTCGCCAAACTTAGCAAATTCTTCGCTGAGCTTTGCACTGTCAACGCTGAAAGGAAGGTTACCAACAAATAATTTTACTGCCATTTTTTTCTCCTCTTAACTGAATATAATTCAACACTACAATTATTCTCTACCTTTTTAGTTTATTTTTCAATAGTCTTTTTATAGATAAAAGAATAAAGTTTCCTTAAATCATTCTTCCAGCACAATTATTAAGTTCTAGGAATAGGAACCGAGGTGTCTACTACAACGCCTGGATGAGCAAGTTCAACCCTATTACGTCCATTTTTCTTACAGACATATAACGAATCGTCAGCAAGCTTTATCATGTCTTCAGCTGTTTCTGGATTTGTATAAGGAATAGAAGAAACCCCGATACTTATAGTTACTTTAAGTTCTTCACCCTGAGCACCAATAAATGTTGCAGATTCAACACTCTGTCGTAAGCGTTCAGCAAACTGAACAGCTCCTTCTGGTTCTGTTTCAGGCAAAATAACACAGAATTCTTCCCCACCGTAACGGGCAGCAATATCTGTGTCTCTTACTGATTTTCTAACAATTTTGGCAACTTCCCTTAAAACAGCGTCACCAGTCTGGTGACCATATGTATCATTGAATTTTTTAAAGTGGTCAATATCTGTCATCAAGTAAGATAAAGGCTTATTATAACGTCTAGCACGCCTGAATTCTTCTTCCATTTTAGACTGGAAATGACGTCTGACAACGAGTCCAGTTAAGCCATCAACGGTAGCCAGATTATACAAACGAGCCTTTTCTATAACAACTGCAGCCTGATTAGCCATTGTTAAAGCAATCTGCAAATCATCATTGTTAAAACGACCAGATTGCTTATTAACTATATTCATAACTCCGATAGGTGTTTCTCTGATTGTTAAAGGAACACAAATCATTGATTTTATGGTATTTACTTCGCCTTCTTTTTCTTTAAAAGCCTTTTCTTTTCTAATATTAGTAATAAGTTTGGCTTTACCACTGTTAAATACTTCACCAGCGATACCCTTGCCACTTTTAAAAGATTCTATCAGATTTTCGCTAAATACAGCCTTTCCTTCAATACCATAAACAACGGATTGTTCAACCAATTCTTCATATCTGTCATCAAGCATGAATAAAGAACCGCGTTCTGCGTATAAAGCCTGAACACCACGGCTTAAGATGGCATCAAGAGTTTTACCCAAATCACCCATAAAGCTTACAGTCTTAGTTACTTCATTTATTATGGCTAATTCTCTAACTCTTTTGCCTAATTCATAATTCTTTTCTGTTAAGCTTACAAACTGCTGTATCAGTCTTGTTACAGCCCACTGAATAGGTATCATAAACAGAATTGGGGTGACTTCCAGAATTACATCTATATTGAAAAGAATCAAAGCAAGAGCAGCCCAAGCCAAAGCCGCACTTAGACAAATGAAGTTACCAGAAAAGCTTCTGTTTTTCCAAAGAAGATAAGCACAGCTCAATGCAAATACAAATATAAGCAAAATAGTATTTGTAACGGAAGAACGCTGTAAAAATCTTCTGTTCAAGATATTATGCAGAAGGTTAGCATGTATTTCAACCCCAGAAAGAGCACCATAGGGGCAGAATTTAACGTCTTCAGAGATACCTTTGGCTTTTGTTCCGATTAAAACTAATCTGTTACTGAAATAATTTTTAGGAAACTTTTCATTAATTACGTCAGAATAGCTTATTTCATCGAAATGAGAATAAGCGCCAGCGTAGTTAATAAGATAAGAACTGACCATACGACCAGCTTCTGGTTCATAGCAGGTGTAATAAGGTAACACTCTGTCAGCAATTTTCATTCCACCGCGAACTTCTTTAGGATTTACTCCCAAATAAGCTCCTGCGGCCGACAAACCGAAAATATAACTATAATAGTCTCCGGCTGGCTTTGTTAACAAAAGTTTTCTTATAACCCCATCAGGATTAAGCTGTTGGTATTCAAGGTCTATAAATCCTTCATAAGGCTTAGCTTCTAACAATGTCTGGCAAGGTCTATCAGGAGATATTACTTCTTTTGTTTCAAAAGTTTCAGGGTCTAATATAGTTTTCTTGGTTACTATTTGCGGAAGAACAACTTTTCCAAAATTAGCGATGGCTTGAGCAAACTTAACGTCATCTTCATGGCCAGCTAAGGATTCTTCAGTAAACATAATATCGAAAGCAGCCAGCTTAGCCCCTGCCTTTTTAAGAATATTTAAAAGCTTTCCATGAGTTTCTCTAGGCCAGGGCCAAGTACCTATTTTTTCGATACATTCATCAGTAATACTTACAAGTACAATATCTTTGCTACTTGGTAATTTGCCGCGCTGTTTAAAACGATAATCTATAGATGCATTTTCAACAGTATTAAAGAAACCATAAAAATAGAACAAAGAAAAAACTATAGCAAAAATAATTGCTAGAAAGAATTCCCATAAAGGAACAAGAATAGCTGGTTTCTTTGCCAGTTTAATCAACTCATTGGAATTAAAAATATCTTCTGTATTGTTAGAACTCATTATTTTTTACTTTCAGGATTAGTTACCTGCACTCTTAGTTTTTTCATTTCACTAAAAGCTTCATAAAAAAGCTTGTCAGTTTTAGGAAGAAGTTTTATTGCTTCCTTATAATTATGAATAGCTTTTTCAACTTTACCATTGTTCTTTAGTCTATCAGCTCTCATTTTATAAAGTCTGCCCAAACGTCTTCTAGATTCTGCAAATTTGTCTTCGTAAATATTAACACCTGTATAAGCTGGTGCAAATGGGTCTGTAACAGTAAAAGAAGAATAAAGATTCAAAGCTTCTTCATAATCCTTAACTGTTTTTTCCCATAATTCCTGAGATTCAAAATCTTCAGTATCGCTAATTTCCTTTTCTGAAAGATTTGATTCTACATTTTCAAGTATTTTTGTTATAAATTCACGATAAATACTATCTTTGTTGTCTATTATAAATAAAGCTCGTTTTAATAGAGAAGAAGCCTTTATAAAATGTTTTGAATGAAAAGCTCTGTATGCCTTTTTTAAATAGGGTCTGGCAATACTTCTTCTACATTCAAGCAATTGATTGTTGATATGAATATAATAAGGGTGGGTTTCTGGCAGATTTTCAACTACTTTTGCAGCAGCCTGATATTCAAGAACAGCTTCGCCATAATTTCCATTTCTCTTAAAATCATCACCTCTGGAAATAAAGGGTTCTGCGTTATTTCTGACTTCTGCATCACGTTCACCTATTCTTGCTTTATCAAGCCAGACTTTTATTTCTTCTAAGAAAGCCACATCTTCAATTTTTGCCAAACGAGTTGCTTCTTCTAAGGAGTCAATAGCCAGCTTCCAAATCCCGTTTTCTACAGCCGTCTTGCCTTTCTGATACTGTAATTTAGCGAGTTCATTATCAACAAAAGCAAGTTCTTGTTCAACTTTCTTTAAACTTTCCTGAACTTTTGAATCTTTTTTATCTTCTTCTTTCAATAATTCATAAGCCTGCAAATAATCTGCTCTTGCAAGCCCCCATTCATTTGCATTCTTTTTCGATTCTGCGGTTTTAATCAAGGATTCAGCTTTTTCAATCATACTATTCTCCTTTTACTTTTGACAAACAATATGAAACCCTAATGAGAAGCAGTCTTTTTCATACGTTCTGAAGCAGTTTTTGCGTCAAAAAAAGTAACCCCCTCTCCTTCACTTTCACCGGCTTGCTCATAAGCACTAGCAGCCTCATCATAGTTTTCCAGTCTATACTGAATATAGCCTAATAACGAATTTGCATCTGAATTATTCGGGTCTAACAGTAGAAGCTTACGAATGCTTTTATCTGCAAGCTTAAATTCTTCCAACTGAACATAAACCAAAGTTGTATCCCACCATAACTGGGGTGAATCAGAAAACTTAGAAGAAAGCACTTTTAAATCATCAAGTGCTGATGAGTATTTTCCATCGTTCATTTTCTGAGTTGCATTCTTATAAAGGGAAGAAGCCTTTAAAGCTGCATCAGCAGCTTCTGTTCCGCCAGATGCTTTCGATGGCTTTTCTGAAGTCTTCTTATTATTAGCTGCTTTACCAGAAGATTTACCAGCAAGCTGAACTTTACCACCTGCTTGTGAATAGCTGACTAATGCAGCAATATTCTGTTTATATTTAGAATCTGGGAAAGTAATGTTAAAAGCTCTCGACCATTCAACAACAGCTTGATGAACACCAAGAATTGCTCTTAATCTGATTGCCTGATAATAAGCATCTTCAACCAGAGGTGATGCAGGATGTAAGCTCAAAATCTTATCATATGTCTTGCAAGCTTCAAGTAATTCTCCAAATTTAGAAGTTGCTTCAGCAAGATTAAACAGAACTTTGTCTTTTCCTGGTCCCTTTTCACCATCTTTAAGCTTATCCTGATAAGATAGTATTTTACTTACCAACTCATCTCTTTCTGAATCAGAAATAGGTTCAGGGCGTAAAATATCTTCCAGAATAGCTGTAGTCTTTGCGTCAAGTTTCTTTCCACCTGTAGTGGTCTTGGTTTGAGTATTCTTAGGAGTTGACGGCTTTGAAGCAAGATTTTGAGCCGGTTTATTCTCGGTTTTTGCTGGTTTTTCTGCTGGTTTTGCAGGTTTATTCTCTGTTTTAGCCACTTTTGTTTCTGGTTTTTCAGACTTTTTCTTACTGGGTTCAACAGGCTTTTCATATGTAATCTTAGGTTCTTCAATATCTATAGGTCCGTTATATTCAGAACCCATAATATTTTCAGCCTTCATAAAAGCATCGCCTATTTCACGATAAGCACTTTTGGGGTATTTCTTTTTTAATTCGGAATAAGCATTATCTAATTCTTCAGTCTTACCAAGATTAGAATAAGCTTCCATTAGTTTATACAAAGCTTCTGCTCTTTCATCAGGAGTAGTAGCTTTTTTGGAAAGTTCTGAAAAAGTGGTTACAGCTTCAGAATATCTGCTTACTTCCATCTGGCAGTCGCCAAGCATGAAAAGAGCAAGATTTCTTTGCAAAATAGTAGGAGCAGAATCAACAGCTTGCTTAAAACCTTTTATTGCACCAGTTATATTGCCTTTCGAACGCTGTTTCAAAGCATCGGACATGAGATTTGTCGTTTTTGAAGCATAAGAAACATTAGATAAGAGCAAGAAACATATATAGAACAAGGTCGTAAGCCCAAGACCTTTTTTAGACATAGAAACCCTCAAACAAAAAGGAATATTTCCTTATATATTACTTCATTTGCTATCTAAGAGCAAGAGCACTTTTTTTAGAGCCAAAATATTAGTTGCTACTTTTGTTGACTAATTTTTAACATTAATAGTATAGTTTTAATAAAAGGCTTAGTTTTAATAGAGAAATGAATAAAATAAACAATTTAATACCTATTATTATATTCTCATTTTTCACTATTATAATAGTTATTGTAGTAATTCACGGCATACCCAACGAACTTAACACATTTATATTTGAAACCGAATCCTGTTATGATTATCAGATATTTTTAAAACATGCCATAAATGAATATCAATCAAAAATTAGTATTAAAGAGGTACTAATTGAGACAGAAGCAGATTACAAATCTTTATTGAAAACTCTTTCAAGCCAAAATATTATTAAATATAATGTAACAAAGCCCAAAGAATGTTTTTATAGATGTAAAAAAAATGATGATGAAAACATTTTCTGCTGCATAAAACATGGACATACTGATTATGCAAAATATTATGATTCTTATAAAACTTATTATATTATAGAAAGAATTATTGATTTTATTTTTGCTCTAATAAGTATTTTAATACTTAAAGATAAAATATTAGGCGATATCAAAAAACAATCCAAATCTGTAAAATTAACACTTATCCTTTTATTATTAACAATACCAACCTTTGTTTGTGCTAGTAGAACAAGCCCAGCAGAAATGTGTCAAAAAAATCTAGAAATATTATCTGCAGATATTCCAGATATTTTTGAAATGGATAAAATAGAATTAAAACCATTTATGCCAGGCAATAGTTTCAAAAAGCTCTGTGAAGATCATAATATAAATGTTGAGTATTACGAAAAAGAATGTTCTTATGGCTTAACCTTTATTCAAGACGAGCCCAAGTTTTACTGTTGTCATCATGGTAATATTGAAAACATTCAAAAATTTGAACGCTTGCATTTTAGTAGAGTTAGACCATCTTCTGTCAAGATACCCCTTGGGTTTTATATTTTTGTAGTTTCTTTTGCCTTAGCAATCTTAATGGGAATTACTAAAAAAATTGGCAATACAATAAAATAATTTTGTTAAAAACTGTTTAATCATGAAAATCAACATTGAAGACGGATTACATCTTTATCCTCTAAGTTCAGAAGAGCTCTCTCTCTGGCTAAACAATATTCCTGAACTCGAAAAAAAACTAAGCTGCACCTATTGTGCAGAACCATTAGAAGGAATCCTAAAAGACAGCATTCAGTCACAGTTTATTCTCGGAATGTCAGAAAATATACCCAACTGGATATGGTATACCTACTGGTTTCTAATCAGAGAAACAGACAATAAAATAATAGGTTTCTTATCCTTTAAAGGCAAACCAACAAAAGATACCGGGAAAATAGAAATTGGATATTCTCTAGGCAAAGATTTCGAACATAAGGGTTATATGACAAAAGCAGTAATGAGTTTATGCAATTTAGCAGAACAATACCCTGAAGTAAAAAAAATAAACGCATTGACTCTAACAGAGAATACAGCTTCACAGAGGTTGCTTATCAGATGTGGGTTTAGAAAATTCAGTGAAACCCCATCTTCATTCTTGTTTATAAGAAGAGTGCACAAATCATGATAGATAATCATGTGCACTTAGACCTGATAAACGACAGTATTTCCAATATTGTCGACAGAGCAAAAAAAGCCGGAATTACTCAGTTTGTTGTTCCTGGAATATGTGGTTTTCCACAAAAGCTAGACGAACTTCAAAAATTTTCTGAAATAAAAATATGCTGGGGTATTTATCCGAAATACGCTGAAGATGAAGAGTTGATAGAAAAAGAGATTAAGAAACTGAAAGCTTCATCTTTAGGAATATATGCCATAGGAGAATGCGGTTTAGATAAGCGTTTTCCAAATTTAGACAAACAGATTCACTTATTTAAAAAACAGTTAAACATTGCCTTAGAAATGAATAAGCCTATTATCATTCATCTTGTAGGCCATTGGCAAAAAGCCTATGAATTAATAAAAGAAGCTCCTGAAAAACCGGACTTCATTTTACATTCCTGGAGTGGTTCTGCTCAAATGGCAAAAGAGTTCTTAAAGCTTGGAGGTAAAATATCTTTGTCTGCTAGTGCTTTAAGAACCCCTAAAAAGCTTAGAGAGCTTCTTGATATTGTTCCAAACGACAGATTACTTTTCGAAACAGATAGCCCCGACCAAAAGCCAGATTTTGTGAGTACTGAGCAGAACGAACCTGCTAATTTGCCAAGAATCATAGAAAAAATTAGGAAAATGAGAAATGAGAAATGAGAATTGAGAGACAAGAGAAGTCTACACTTTCGTCATAATAAGTATAGCGTATGGGCCTTAGCCCTGAAAGCTATACGTTTATGACAATGGGTGGACTGCATCAAGCAAAGCTTGGAGTGATTGGTGGTGGGTGGTGAGAGAGCGGACAGTAGACGCGAGACCTCTATTCTCCGCACAAGGCTCGTTCTCTCAAAGTCTATTCGAAGGTACAAATTCACAGAGACCGCGGAGGAGAATAAGGTTGAGCAAGCAACTGGCCGCTTTTAAAGAAATTGAGAGGTGAGACAGTCTTCTGACTCTTAATTGCTTCTCTTAAAGAGAAGCGTTTTTGTGGTAATTGGTTTTTATTGTTTTTATTGTTATTAGATTGTTTGATAACTATCGAAAATTGCTGATAATCATTAGCTTACCAGCCTTCGTTTTAACAATAACTACAACAAAAACCAATTACAATAACTACGCTGGCTTTGCCAGCTCAGCTATTTAAGAGATCTTACATCTTATATCTTATATCTTATATCTTAAATTAGTAATCTCTCGGCTTATACTGTTCAAAGGCTTTCTTATCGAAAGCTCTTCTGTAAGCTTCCTGTGGACTGATTTTCCTTGATTTTACAAGGTCCATCAATGCCTGGTCCATAGTCTGCATACCCTGTTGCTTACTGGTTTGCATAATAGAAGTCAACTGGAATGTTTTATTATCACGAATCAGATTTGCAACAGCGGGAGTATTAATCATGATTTCGAGAGCACATTCACGACGCTGACCATCTATTGTTGGTATGAGCTGCTGAGCAATAATTCCTTGCAAAGCGTCTGCCAACTGAGTTCTAATCTGAGCTTGCTGATGAGCAGGGAAAACGTCAACGATACGGTCTACAGACTGAGCTGCTGACGGAGTATGCAATGTTGCAAAGACCAAGTGACCTGTTTCAGCAGCAGTTACTGCCAAAGAAATTGTTTCGTAGTCACGCATTTCGCCGACCAGTATGATGTCTGGGTCTTCACGCAATGCAGAACGCAGTGCATTAGCAAATGATTTTGTATTAGGACCTATTTCACGCTGATTAACGATACACTGTTTATGCTGATGAACAAATTCTATTGGGTCTTCAATGGTCAGAATATGGTCTTGGCGTTCATTATTAACCTGGTCAACCATAGCTGCCAAAGTTGTTGACTTACCAGAACCAGTAGGACCTGTAACAAGGATAAGCCCCTTGTTTCGTCTTGCCAAATCGCCTAGAACCATAGGCAATCTAAGTTCTGCCAATGTTTTAATACGAGTAGGAATAACACGGAAAACTGCTCCTAACCCTAATCTCGTAAAGAAAACATTACATCTGTAACGTGCTACGCCTTTTAATTCGTATGAAATATCAAGTTCTAAGTCACGTTCCAGTTTTTCACGCTGGTCATTACTAAGAAAGTTATAAACCAGACGACGAATTTCTTTTGGGGTAAGAGCTGGCAAATCTGTTGGCCAAAGCTTACCTTGAAGTCTTAGCATTGGAGGTGAACCAACTGTTAAGTGAAGGTCAGACCCGGCTTTATCTACAATCATTTTTAGAAGGTCATCTATACCTAATTCGCCTTCTTGGACATCAGAACGCCCACTGCTGATAGGTTGAGCAGGAGCTGCGGGCTGAGTTTGTGGATAACCACCGCCCATTCCACCCATTCCTCCCATACCACCCATACCAGGTTGCATAGGTCTAGCTGCCGCCGGTCTTGGAGGAGCAGAAGCTGGTCTCTGAGATGGCGGTATTTGAGAAGCCGGCTGTGAAGCTGGTTTAACAGCAGTCGGTTTTGGAGGCTGATAATTTGCAATAGCAGGATTTATCGGCCTTGGGGGCATAGTTGCCGGTTGAGTAGGTTTTGGAGGTGCAGCAGGAGCTGCAGGCTTTTTACTGCTATCATCTCCACCAAATAATTTTCCAAAAAAATTATCAGCCATAGATTAAAACAGCCTCATAAATTCATCTGCGGTAGTAACTCCCTTTAAAACAAGATCCAGAGTTTCTTGTTCAATACTCTTTATGCCTTGTTTACGAGCAAAGTTAGAAAAGTCAAGATAAGACTCTTTGTTTATTATCATCTGCCTCAATCTGGCTGTTGCAGGAATAAATTCTGTTACAAGAACTTTGCCCACATAACCAGTATGATTGCAGGAGTCACAACCACAAGCCTTATATATTGTTGTATTTAACTGTTCTTCTGGAATTAATTCTTTTATTTCTTCCGGAATTTCTGCTTCTTTCTTGCAGTTTGGACAAAGCATTCTTACTAAACGCTGATTTACAAAACCGCAAAGAGAAGAAGCCATGATAACAGGATCGACACCTGTTTCAAGAAGCTTTATTATACTACTTGAAGCATCATAAGCCAAAACACCAGTTAAAATAGTCTTGCCACCTAAAGCGGCATAGCACATTTCTTCCAAAAGCTCTTTGTTATCTGTTTTATCAACATAAATAACATCTGCATCAAGCATCAAAGACAGTCTCAATCCATCTACAGGAGAAGAAATATCTCCTGAGCCAATTTGAAGCTGTGTAATATTTGCCAAAGAAGAAACAACCGGGTCTTCTATTGTAACAAGCTTATGCTTTTCGGGGTCATAACTACTTATAATGCAGTATTGAGTTGTAGTTCGACCAGATTCTCTAGGACCGCTGACGTAGAGTATACCATGAGTTGTCTGAACGGCTCTGAGAACACTTTCAATAGATTCTTTACCCACACGAGCTATCTGTTCAACTAACGCAGCTATGTCATTCAAATGCAGAATAACCATTTCCCCGTTAACTGTCGGATAGAAAATAGATTGAATATTAATCTGTCTTTCGGAAACATTTACTTTAAAATGCCCGACAACAACGCCACCTTCACGAGTCAAATCCTTTTCGGATAACTGAGAAAGCTTCTTCAATCTGGTTATTACATCGTGATGAACTTTAACCGGTATTTCAATTTTACGATTTAAAACATTGTTAGACCTGAATCTAATAAGAACCCCTTTATCAGAAGGTTCGAAATGAATTCGGTCAACCTTGTTCAGAATAGCCTGACCAAGGATATAGTTAATAATTTTTTCAGAGCTTTCCATTCCTTTTGGAATGCCCTGTTCCATTTGCTTAGTTTCAGCATCTGTAGCACTTGGATCGACTTCTCCGGTACTGCCCACTTCAAGTGGTCCGTATACAGCATTAAAGGTCTGTTCGAAATCGAATGCTGTACAAATAGATACAGAAACTATTGCTCCGAATTTTCCTTCAAGATATTCGATTGGTCTAGAATCTAATGGGTCAACCATACAAACGCTGAATTCAGAACCAGCCTTGTATAGAGGCATCAATCGATTATCTCGTGCAAAATCAGAAGAAACAAGCTTAACTACTTCGGGATTAACTATGTCGGGACTTAAATGAATAAATGAAATATTAAGCTGGTTACCTAATGCCCAGATAATATCATCTTCTGTGACTAATCCCATTTGGGAAAGAGCTTCCCCTAGTTTTAGCCCATGCTCACGTTGAAAAGCCAGAGCTTCTTTCAACTGATCTTCGTTAATAAGATTACAATCTATTAGGATATCGCCTAAACGTTTCTTTGGTATACTCATGATTCTAAAAGAATAACCAAAATATAAACTCTTTACAAGCTTTATTTTGGTTTATACAAATAAAAAAAACCGTCTTCCTTATAAGAAGACGGTTTTTTCACTAAATATTATTTTTTCTTGGTATTTACCATTTCGCGAAGTTCTTTGCCTGGAACAAATTTAGCTACGTTGCAAGCAGGAATCTTGATAGCTTTCTTGGTCTGTGGATTGATACCAGTGCGAGCTTTTCTAGTGCTGACCTTGAAAGAACCAAAACCAACAAGGCGAACATCATCTTTATTCTTAAGAGCACCCTTTATAATAGCAAGAGTTGCATCCAAAGCCTTAGCAGCCTGAGCCTGAGTCATTTCAGCAGTTTTAGCGATTTCGCGAACCAATTCGATTTTTTTCACTTCTTAAAATCTCCCTTTAATAAATATGTTTAGGACTCAACTCTTGCAATCATAACGATAGATTCAAGCTTTGTCAATGGGTAAACTTAACTTTTATTTTAACCGCGCCAAAAAAATAGCCTGTTTTCCGCTATCAAAGCCTTTTTTAAAGAGGTAAAAAAATTTTTACCTCTTTTTGTGTTGCAATTCGTATAACTTAGAAGTCAACACCCTATTTTCTGAACGAAGATCAGATAGTTTTCTCTGAGCATAGTTGATTTTAAGTCTATTACCGGTCGAATCGTCGTTATTTGAACACAAAGCACCTATTTCCATTTCAGTCTGCCTAATCATACTTTGAACTCTTAACAGTCTGTTTCTAAGCTGAGCGCATTCTCGATCTAAAGAAGCATGATCGGTTATTCCCTTAGGAGTTCTGGATGATTCACCAAAAGATACAGCATGACCATCTCTCATCATATCTTTCTTTTGAGGAATACTGAAACCGATAACAGAATCTCGTTCTAATTGCTGCTGTCTCAACATTTCTGCAAATTCAGAACGCTGACGAGCTAGAATCTTAACATTTCCCTTTTCTTCAGAAAAACTTTCTGGTTCTTTTTCAAGAAGTTTTTCTATCGGGCGGAACTGCATTTGCATCTGATTTTCTTTATTTAAAGACGGAAGCTGAGAATTGGTGTTTATTACAGGAGCTGTATCCTGCTTTCTTTCAACCATTTCTTCTGCTAATGTTTTGTTTCTAAGCTTGCCAGGAGTAAAGCCATAAAAACTTCGCTGTTCCCACTCGCTTTTCATTTGAGCTTCAAGACTTTGATACTGGAATTTTTCAGGTTTATCTGCAACCTTGGTTGAATCAGCCAACAAAGTATGCATACCAGCCTGCAAGACCAACTGCTTATTCTTCTTTTCTTCAGAAGCTCTTACAGCAACGATTCCATTGAAGACCCTGACTCTAGCCTTCCCGTATTTGTCTACATCAACATCAAACGAAGTTCCCAAAACGCTGCAAGTTCCAAAAGGTGTTGTAACTTTGAAAACATCAGAACTACGTCTAACATTCAGCCAAACATAACCAAATCTAAGGTTTATTCCATACCTTGAAAGGGTTACCATAGCATTGTTCTTCATTCTGACAGATGTTCCGTCTGGAAAGGTTATTTCACCTTTTCCGTCACCTTCAACATTTATAATATCGCCAGGATGAAGCTCCATCGGCTGACCAGGCTGCAATGATAGCCAGGTAGAACCTTGGGTGCGAGATAAAACAGCTCTTCCGCCGAAATGATAAAAGAAATATTTATCATGCTGAGCATAAACAGCGGTTGATGCAAAAACGAACAAGATTATTGCTATTATAAAATTATGTTTTTTCAATTTTTCTGCTACCTTTATAGGTTTATTCTAACATTATTAAATCCTCAAAAACAATACCTTTGGAGATATAAGATATA
>JAFPZP010000052.1 GCA_017417215.1 Candidatus Rifleibacteriota bacterium
ACCAGTGATACGAGACACTTCATGTATAGACAGGTTATCGTGAACAACCATTAACACTGTATTAAATTTTATTCCAAAAGTATATTTTAACAAAAAACACCTCCAAATTTCTGTCCAAAATTTGGGGTGCACTTCACTTTGCCGACAGCTCCCCCACCTTTCGTGGGGGAGCATCGGGTGGGTAATCTACATAAGAAAGGAATAAGTATATTATGAGCAGTTTTTTCAAAAGAAGTAACGGTATCTACTATTATCAATGGTATGAAAAAGGGAAACAACGAAAATGTTCTCTTATGACAAATGATGAATTATTTGCTAAACAGAGAGCCGCCATATTAGACAAGAAACTTTTCAATCATTATTCTAGCTATAGCGCAGAAATTTTCACTGTTTCTAATTGTATAGACAAATTTTTAGAAAATAAACAGGCTACAGTCAAATCTACTACTATTAATAGATATATAACAATGGCTAAAAATCTCAAAGACTGGTTTAGCAGTTTCCCGGTCGACAAACTAACTACGGAAGAAGTTTCTGAGTATATAAACAACAGACGCAAAAGGGTTGCGGGGAAGACAATACATGAAGAATTAAATATTCTCAAAAGCTCACTTAAATTTGCATGGGCTAACTATATGATTTCAGAGTTACCCGTAAGAGTTTGGCCAAAAATAAAAAAAATTCCTGTAAAACCAGAAACTCTAGGTTATTATTCTTTGCAAGATATAGCCAAACTGAAAAATTATTTCAAAGGTAAAAAATTTGAGCCAGTTTTTTTATTCGCACTTTATACAGGTTGTAGAAGATCGGAAATAGTTAATATAAAAGTGGAAGATATAGACCTCTCTACGATGACTATAAGGATAAGGAATATAAAAACAGAATCAGATTCAAGTGATGTATTCAGATATATTTCTATCAATCCACAACTTCTACAAGTTTTAAAGAAAGAGTTGAGCAAAGTAAAAACAGGTCTGTTGTTTCCATGGTTTGCTAGCATTGCGATTTCACGGTCGGCAAAAATAATGAAAAATGCCTGTAATAGATGCTGTGTTCCGTATAAACGTTTTCATGGTCTCAGGCACAGTATGGCAACATATCTTATAGCAAGTGGAATGAATATAAGGGAAGTAATGGGTGTAATGGGCTGGACAGAGCTTTCTACGGCTGAAAAATATATACATCTCGCCAACGCCATGAAGAACAGAATGAATATAGTGCCGTTTTAGATATGTAGTGCCTTCCAGAGGTTGTCCGAAAACTAGGTTTTTAGCCTAGAATTAGATTCTTATAATTGTTTTAAAATCCCCCTTAATCCCCCTTTACGAAAGGGGGTAAGGACAAATGCCAGTGCACTAAAATTTTAGTAATTTTCTAGTTTTCGGACATCCTCTTCCAGACACTACTAAATAATACAGAATTCACTTTATCATTAAATCTTTACAAAAGTTTCAAAAATTCGGTTGGAGAGTATGTTTTTATTGGCGATTTTAAATAATCAGAAGCATTACGAGTAACAATACAATCAAGATTATTTCTAACAGAGGTTTCAACCATAAGAGCATCTTCATAGTCAGATATAGGTGATAACAATGCTTTTTTACAATCAAATTCCGTGGTATCTAATACTCCAAAAAGTTTAAATAATTTTTCTATTTCTATTCTGGTTTTGTTATTGTCATGAAAATAATGATGCATTATATAATATATATCTGCTACAGATTTAGCGGTAATATAGCCATCAAAGCTGTAATTTGCAACTGCAAGAAATATTATATGTGAGTTTTTAAAAAAAGGTTCTCGTTTTTGAAGAAAATCAACAATAATACAAGTGTCTATCAATACTCTCATATATTATTAAGTCTTTGTTTTTTTGCTTCTTCCAAAGATATTGTATTTGGAATGATACCAGCTAAAGATTCAACGATTTTGACTCTATCCTGGAAAGGATTAGTGAGTTTTGATATGATCTTGCCATTTCGAGTTATATATATATCTTCTGTGGCAGAAAGCAATAAATACTTACTTAAATTTGTTTTTAGTTCTGTTGCAGTAATTGGCGGCATAAAGACTCCTCTGGTTTCTTATACTTTAATTATAATAAAATAGTACAATTATAGCAACAGAATCGTACAATATCTAGGGAAAACGAATTAAAAATTCTTTTCTAGATTGCCACGGCGTTTTCAACGCCTCGCAATGACGATTATGTCTCAGACTTACGACGATGACAATAAAAACAACAAAAACCAACTACAATAACTACTAATAAAATATGGTAGTGAAATGAGATTATAAATGGTAGTGATTTTTTATAATTACAAATCTAAAATATATATATAATATAGATGTATTATTTTTAGGTAAACAGAATGTAACTCGTTACCAGTTAGCTATGATCACTGCTAAGATGATCGCTAACGTAGAACAGATGGGTGGCAATGGTTCTGTTTCTAAGACTGACCTTCAGACTCTTGAAAAACTCACTGTTGAATTCGCAGACGAACTTGCTCTCCTCGGCGTTAAAGTAACCGCTCTTGAAGATGATATGCAGGTTGTAAAAGAAGACGTAGCTGGTCTCAAAAAAGACGTTGATGGTATCAAGTCTTATATGAAGAACGGCGGCATGGAAAAAGTTAGACTTTCTGGCGATATGTTAGTTCGCAACTATGGTCTCAACATTGATGATATTGGCAATCTTAGACCAGAAGATAAGAATCACAGAACTCAGACTATGCTCAGACTCCAATTGGATGCTCAGATAGATGAAAACGTAACTGCTCGTGCTCGTTGGAATATGATTGACAATGCTAATGGCGTTTACAATAATCCTGGTTTTATTGGTAACGGAACTAATGAATGGGATGGCGGCAACAAGCAGCCTGGCGATATAGAAGTTGCTTATATCCAGATTAAAGATATGTTCAGCTTCGGCGGCGACTTCAAGTTCGGTCGTGATTGGTATCAGCACGGTCATGGTTTTGTAGTTCACAACTACATGGATGCTGTTAACTACACTAAACGCTGTGGCGATGTAGATGTTGCTTTCAATATGTTCTTTGATCGCCAAGGTAATGCTGCTAATAACAGAGATTACTACAATTATTGGAACATCAATGCTGATTACAGCACTAAGGGTCATGACCTCTACTTAGGTATTTATTACAATGCTAACGATGAACTTGGTCTTAGTGCAGAACATGATAATTCAATGAGAATTGAATTTGGTGCTAGTGGCAAGCTCAGCAACAACAACGAAAAAGTTAAATATGACTTAGGTTTGGTTTACAGCAAGATTGAAAACGGTAAGACTGCTACTGAAGATGCAACAGGTATCTTAGGTCACGTAGCTGTTAAGTATGATGATCAGAAACAACTCCAAGCTAAATTAGCTTACACTTGGGCTGATGATGAATCTAATGCTAACATCAATGTTGAAAATATGAACAGATATCATGATGGCGATGAAACCATATTTGAAGATTTGTATCTCTCAACTATGGCTATGGGTAATGGTACTAACCGCAACTTCCAAAACCTCAGCGATATCAAGTTAGAAGTTAAGTATACTCTTAAAGACAATGACAAACATAGCTTCAGATTAGCTTATGATATGGTTCAAAATGATGAAGATGGTAGCTGGAATACTTTCGACCAGGGAACTGGCAATGCTGGTTATGTTAACGACTTAGAAGCTAACATCATCACTTTCGAATATACTTACAAACTTGCTGAAAATACTAGATTAAGACTCGGCTTCCAAAATTCTAAGACTGAAGCTAAAGATATGCCAGACATCAAGTCTAACCTTTACTACACTGAAATCTACAGCCGCTTCTAATAGCTTAGCTTAAAGATTACAAAAAAAGACCTTAGAGAAATCTAAGGTCTTTTTTTATAGAGATAAGATAAAAGAGTAAAAGAGATGAGAGGATTGTTTTAGCAATTAAAGTTTCTACTGGTAAGGCTATTCTATAATTTAATCTAGTCTTTACGACTAACCTTTCTGAGAAATTCATTTGTCCGTTGTTAAAAGTCCTTTGTCAGATGGTGTGAGTAGTGTTGGCTAATAAGTAATGAGAGTTGAGAAATGAGAATTTAGTGATAGGTGATATGTGGTAAGTGGTAAGTGGTAGGTGGTGAGAGCCAAGCGAAGCTTGGAGAGTTGAGAGTTGAGAATTTAGTGGTGGGTAGTGGGTGATGAGAGCAGAAGAGCTGAGAGTCTGAGATATATCTTGTCATAATAAGTATAGCGTATGGTCGTTAGACCTGAAAGCTATACGATTATGACAAGATGTATCTAAAAACCAAGCTGAGAGAGCCAGAAAAAGCAAATTAGAAGTGAGGAGTGAGGAACTAGGAATTACTGTGCCTTATGGAAAGCACTACAAAAACAAATAGTAAAAAGCTTTAGCTTAAAGCTAAAAAAAATATAAAGGGAGTTGTACTATGAAAAACTTGTTAAAAGTTAGTTGTTTGGTTGTTGCTTTATTAGCAACTGTCGCAATGGTTGGTTGTGGCGGAGGCGGAGGCGGCGGAGGCGGAAATCCTTCTGCTCCTGTTAACACAACATCTAAAGAAGCATTAGCTGCTAAAGCTGCTGTTTCACCAATATTACAAAATGCAGATACAATTTTGAATGGCGGTGGGAAAACAAATGCTTCATCTAGACTTTCCATCAATGGAACTAATGCCGAACAATTCAGTATTAGTTCTACCAATAATGCTGTAATGACTGCATTAGAAGCACCGGATTTCATTAGAGCAATCATTTCCGTTGCTGGTGGAAACATCGAAGGTGGTTTATGGGTAGATGCAAATAACTATATGGAATCTTACACTGTAAATCCATATTTAGAAGTTGCTTCATATTCTGGTAAGGTTTATGAACGAACACTTTACTTTAACCCTGAATATCACGGTGATAGCAATGAAGGAACTCCTGAAATTGCAGCACATTACATTATAGATAACTGTAATGCAGTATTAGAAAACAAAACATTAAAAAGCCTTATCATTAATCCTAATGCAAAAATAACTATAGAAGAATACCAAAAAGGATCTCTTGGTAAAAAATACAAAAAATTTATAAAAGGCACAATTGATAGCGATTTAACAGCTAAATGGGTTGGAGAAGAAATAACATATAAAGATTCAGAATCTTTTATAATTAACCCATGGAGTGGAGAAAAAATAGAAAATAATCCTAACAATGATTCTTATTATTATACAGGATTTAAAGTATCTGGAAAAACCACTTCAAATACTACTTATACACTTTCTAAGCCCATTAAATTGAAACTTACAAAGTTTTATGACCGTGCGCATCATTTCGATAGTTCTATATGGAATGATAACGGCTATCAATACAGCGAAAAAATAGATGAATACGATAGCGATAATCTAGAAATCACTATAAGCGGAATTAAAGGTAGCATTACAGAAAAAAAAGTTAGTTATAGCGGTGACTATGTAGAATATAATGGATCAAGCTGGAATAAGCCCGATTATGACTATTATAGAAACGGTAATTTAGTATTTAGGGAAAAACTTGATAAAGATAATATTTCTTTTTCTTCTCCTGTTAAAGTCACCTTAGCTGGTTCTTTAATCAATAAATTAGATAATCAATCTACAAGTTACACTTATGGAGATGGACAAGAAAATACTTCTGATCCAACCCACGTTGTTACTAGAAATGCATCTATCAAAAATATAACTGTCTCATTAAACAAAATATCTGGCAAAATAGATACCATAGTTGTTGACAATGCAGAAGCTCATGTTGAAATAGAAAGCTATACAGAAGATAAAGCCATAATGATTGGCGATATGGAAGTACTTTTCAACAAAGCTAAGATTGATATTACTGGTTTAAAGTATGATTATAGATGGAAACCTAAATCTGAAAAAACTATTCCTATCATTGATCCAGAGTATGGTTATTGGATGGGATCAGAAGATAATGAAGAATATAAAAAAGAAAAAGAATCAATGTATAAAAATTGCTTAGGCAATGCAATAGTCCATCTTGAAGCAGAAGAAACAAAGAATTCTGTAACCATCAAAGGTGACTGTGATATAAACAAGAAAACAGCTACTTTGAATCTTGTAAACAATGGCGAATATGTAGTTAAAGACAATAACAATGGTATTCTTTTAGAATTTAACTTCAAAACCGTTGAAATTAATGCAACAAAAGTTGACGTTCTTGCCAACAACAAATGTGAAGGTGCTAAACTAGTTGTTACTGGTGTTGAAAAAGACGGCACCAAGTCAGAAAGAACTTACAACGTTGTTAAAGGTAAGTTAGTATTAGATACCAAATCTCAAAAAGACAAGCAAGCACCCGCCAGTTTACCAGATGTTCAAATAGCTGATATTCCGAATGAACTTTCTGATTCAAATTCAATAGAAAATGCTGTTTCAGAAGCTAAACCAAGCGAAGAAATAATGAAAGATCCGACAAATGAATCATTGAAAGTTGGTAAAAAAGGTGATTTGAATGTAGCTTCTTACAATAAGAAACAGACTAAAGACAGTAAAGAATTAAATACTAAGATTTCTGCCAAAAACAAACTGATAGCAGCTGTATCATTCTATGGAAACAAAGAATATACACTTGTATTTGTTATTGATTATTCAGACGCAAAACATCCTCAGATAAAAGGTAGTATCTTCTCTGGACAAAGAAATAACGTTACAATAGATACAGTAGAAAACAAAATTGCTCAATTTGCAGGAAAAGACGGTAATATTACTGTTATAACTTCTGCTGGAGCTAGCACAGTAAATGTTCAGTAAGAAAGTGTAAGCTATAAAAAAGGCTTTGGTTTTACCAAAGCCTTTTTTGTTACCTATAGTTTAGAATTAACCCTCTTTTAAAAACCAATAAGTCTTCAAACTAAACTTCTATTGCTTAATAAACTTCTCAAAAATCCCCTAGATTGCTAACGCAATCTTTCCCCTTTATAAAAAAGGGGAGATATTTTACACCCTACCCGATTACATCGAGAACGAGGCCGCGGATATCATCTAAGCTTGCTAACAAATCTAAAGCTTTATCTTGGGTAAAGGCTTCTTTGGTCATTGCATCAGCCTGACCACCAGCAGTTTCCACAAGCTGGTAAAGTCTCTGTTCACCATCTCGACTGGCGCCAAATTCTTCTTTGAGAGACAAAAATTCATCTTTTATTCTATTAAGGAAGAGTTTTACAGATTCTCTATAACTATTTAATGATTCTTCCTGAGGAGAGTGAATAAAATCTGTACCTCTTGTTCTTACTATATCAAGAAGTTCTTTCATAGTGCCATTGAAATTATCAAGGCGTGCAGTCTTAAAGACAGACTGGAAAGAATCACTTCCCCCTACCCCACCGGCAGAACTTGTAGCTTGTGAAGATTTTACCCCACTACTGGAGGTATTACTGATTGTGCTATTACTTATTTTAACTGGCATCTGAGCTCCTTAATTTAAAAAGTAAGTTAACGACAATTAAGAATTAAGAATTAGAAGTGAGGAGTTAGGAATTATAAACTTCTAATTCCTAACTCCTATTTTAATCGTCAATTCCACAGAGAACGACCTGGTTGCGGCCGCCATCTTTTGCTTTGTAGAGAGCTGCGTCTGCTTTTTGTATGAGTTGATCTTTATTGTCAGCATTAAGTGGGAAGCCTGCAACACCGATTGAAATAGAACAGTGTATAGGCGGCTGACCAGCCATAATAGATGGGAAATCACATTTTGCTACGTCACGACGAATTCTTTCTGCAACAATCTTAGCATCAGACTGAGTTGTTTCTGGTAAAATAATAGCAAACTCTTCACCGCCGTAACGACAGGCAATATCTGTATTTCTAACATTCTTACGAATAATACGGCTGACTTCTCTAAGTATGCAGTCACCCTGTTGATGTCCGTAAGTATCGTTAACATTCTTGAAGTGGTCAATATCGCACATTAATAATGATATAGTAGAGTTATAACGTCTACTTCTTGCAACTTCTTCATCTAATCTGAACTGGAAGTATCTATGAACATAAAGTTTAGTAATAGAATCTGTAATAGCAAGAGAATAAAGTCTTGCATTTTCAAAAGAAATAACTGCCTGAGAAGCTAAAGTTTCAAAGAATTCCAAATCATTATCAGAGAATGGTTCGCCATTAATCTTAGCACCAACTTTTACAACGCCGTATAATTCACCTTCTTTAAGCATAGGAACATAAACGGCAAAGGGCAATTCTTTATTAAGAGCGGTATAAGACTGATAGCTCTTTCTAGAAAGTTCCTGAGCAAAAATAGGTTTCTTTTCTTTTTCTATGGTAGTCATTACCCAAGATTCTGCTGGATCTTTCTTCAAAGCTTCTACTTCTTCTATTGTTATTCCTTTAAAAGCTTTAACTTCAAGATCTGAAGAATCATCAGAAGTGAGCATTAAAACACCTTTATTTGCCCATACTGTTTCTAGGAACATATCTATAGAGATATTGATAAGTTCTTCAAGGTTAAGAGTTGAAGACAAGACTTTGCTTGCCTGCTGCAAAGTCATAAGGTTGAATACCTTATGGTCTAGTTCGTTCTTGGTTTCTTCAGAACGTTCAAAGAGCATAGCATTATTAATAGAAGTGCTAGCTAAGCCTACAATTGCCTGGTAAAGTTCCAGATCAGACTTAACGTAAGGTTCTCCATTTTTCTTTTCTGCAAGTAGAAGCAAACCAACGAAATGGTCTTTAATTCTCATCGGATATACTAATTTGATATGACGAATTTCATCGGTTTCAAACTCTGCAACAAGCATATTTATATCTTGTTCAGAGGGTTGCCAATACCCTTCATCAGTAAAAACTTTTGTAAGTATAGTATGGTCTGAATAAAACTTAAATTTGCCAAAAAGTTCTGGAGAAATGCCTATCAAATCTTTAACGCTTACCAAATCGTTTTTGTCGCTATAAAGCATAAGACCGGCACCTTCAATACCAATTCTTTCACTGAAAATAGTAATGAAGTTTCTTGCGAGAGTATCAATATTAAGGCTTCCGCCCATTGCCTGACTTGCATAGTAGAGAGCAGAGAGAGAATCAACTTTTTCGTTAAGTTCTTTGTTTATTTCGCTAATAGTCTTCATGTAAGACTCAATAGCAACACGAGATTCAATAAGACTTTGGAAAATTTTACTAAAACCAACTTGAAGCTGAGAAATATCGCTTATTTTTAAATCTTCTAAGGCTTCAGCATTATCACCATCTACTATTTTATCAGCTATATCAACAAATTTATTGATAGGATTAACAACTTTGACTTTTATAAAGACATAAACGAATGCAACAGATAAAATAGCAAAAACAATAAATACCGTAAAATTTATTGACACGCCAAAAAGCATGGCTCCGGCATAAACCAAAGCCAATAGTATAAATATGTATATTACTAACTTTAAGGCAATATTCATTATATCTCGCTAAATTTAACTTGTATGATAACATAAAACAAAGATATAGTTAAGCAAATTTTTAGAGCTTATAGATATAAGATTTAAGATTTAAGATATAAGATATAAGATAAAAGATTGAAGAGTAAAGAGTGAAAACCAAAGATGGAGATATAAGATTAAAGAGAAGAGAGAGATAAAGTAATTAGGAGTGAGGAATTGAGAAATGAGAAATGAGAAATGAGAAATGACAATTGAGGAGTTGTTATTGTAGTTGGTTTTTGTTGTAAACAATAAAAACAACAACTACCCAAAACAATAACAACAAAACAATATTAAGCTAGTTCGGGGAAGCGCTTTAAAACGGCAGCAATAATACGTTTAGAAATTTCATCTGGATTGCCAACAGCATCAACTTTTGCAATTCTTTCAGGTTCTTTTTCAGCCATCTGGTTATAGCCATCAAAAACTCTTTCGTGGAAAGAAATCTCTTCACATTCCATTCTATCAAGCTGTTTTGTTCCACCGTGATTAGCACGTTTCAGCCCATCAGCCGGAGCAATCTGCAATAAAATAGTCAAAGAAGGTAGAAAGTCACCTAAAAATTCTTCATGGGCTTTACGAACTTTTTCTGCTCCTAAGCCTCTTCCATACCCCTGATAAGCAACGCTAGAATCAAAGTATCTGTCGCAAAGAACAACCTTACCTGCATTTAAAGCAGGATTAATAACTTTTCTTAAATGTTCGCAACGTTGAGCAAGCATTAGAAACATTTCTGTTTCTGCTTCAAGCTTGCCAGAAGCCTTACTGATAAGAACTTCTCTGATAGCATCACCAGGTTTAGTTCCACCAGGTTCTCTAGTTAGTATAATTTCAAAACCTTTTTTTTCAAAAAATTCCTGAAGTTTTTTTATCTGGGTAGATTTACCACTGCCTTCAGGTCCTTCGAAGGTTATAAAAAATCGACCAGTCATTTATAATATTCCGTTTTATTTTGTAGAAAGATCAAAGAATTCGTCTAATCTTGTCAGCTTAAATACATTAAATACCTGAGACTGAATATTGATTATCTTAAGATTTCCTTCTTCGTGAGTAATTTCTTTCTTGATATAAACAAGCATGCCAAGTCCTGAACTATCAAGATAAGTTACTTCACCTAAATCAAGAATGTATGTCCAGCCTTCTTCATTTTCTAATGATTCTGAAACAACAGATTTAAGATTTTTAACGTTATGAACGTCAAGTTCCCCTTCAAGAACAAAAGTTTTTGTCTTTGAATTGTTGTCAACACGGCAATCTATTTTCATTTAAGCCTCCGTATTCTTTGGTAAAGAATCCAACATTTTCACCATTTTTAAAGAAACATTTCCAGTTTCTACATCTGTAGTATATTTAACGTAATCCATTATGTTTTTAATAATGAAAACCCCTAACCCACCTTCATTCATTTTTTTCAAATCAGGAACAGGGATTTTATCGGGCTCGAAACCTGGATCGCAATAGAGGAGTTCTATCATAAGCAACTCGTTTGTAATCCTGATTTCAACATCATAATACTTCAAAGAATCAAACTTATAAGCGTGTCTGATAACATTGGTGCAAGCCTCTGTAGTAGCCAGTTTTAAATCATTAAGTAACGCAGCATTCAAAGAAAGATGATTTACAGACGCATCAATTATTTTTCTGACAAGAGCCAAAGTATCTGAATTACCATTAAGCCGCAGCTTAATATAAGTTGCGTCAGCTGGCAGATGCTTAATCTTGTATTCAATTTCTTTGCACAATTTTTTTGCCACCAATCATTGAAATTTGAAAATATTAGTTGCTATTTCTGGTTCTGATAATATCACGTTATAACCCACAACGTCTACCAAAACCGATTTGCCTAGGCTTTTAGCGGTTTCCGCAAACATTTCACCAGTTTCAGCTGATGACTGATCTAAAAACCAAGCCTTTTGAAGATAATCTAACGCTTTATCATTATTTGTCAAATCATTAAAAGCCAAAAGACATCTTGCCATAGCCACATAACTTCCTGCATAATCAGGCATTTCTCTTAAATTTTTTTCTATTAATTTTTTAAGGGAATTAGCTACTCTGGTTTTTTCTGCACCCTTTGCATTTTTAAGCCTACTGCGGGTCATTTCCCAAAGAACCCAATAATTGGTATCTGGATGATCTTCTGCTTTTCGCCAAGTAAGCATAGAACGTTTGAGCCATTCATCAGAAAGGTCTCCTGACCTAGAAGCAAGTTCCTGCCCAATAGCAGTTTCATATATAGGCCATACAGAACCGCCAGAAGATATTATATTTTTATGAGCATCGGAAAGCAACATAGTCAATTCGTTCTTACCGGTCTTATCTTGTATAAAAGCAGTCATTTCAACATATTTTCTTCGGTAAAAACCATTTTCAGGATATTTGTCTCTTAGATTGGCATAGATTTTCTTAGCTTCTTCATATCTACAGAAATTTTCGTAAAGCTTGGCCAATTCAACTGTCTTTTCCATATCTGAAGAAAGATGAACGTGGGTCTTCATATAATCGACAGCTTTATCAACATTGCCTTTTACTCGTTCAACAAGAGCTAAACCATGAAGAGCCTCAGAAATATCACCATAACTTCTTGTTATTTCTTTAAAGCATTCTTCTGCCTTACGAAGCCCTTCGAGCTGAAAACTGGATTTGAAAGAGAAGATGTAATAAGCATAGCCTTTTACAAGCATTGGAACAGCTGAATCTCTGCGATAACCACCTAAATCTGATTCTATATTTTTAATAATAGAATCTAGCATGTCTACAGAAACTCTTGTTCCTCTAACCATACATCTTTTTAGTCTTAAAAGCATCAAATGAGCCTTTAATTCCAAGGGATAATCCTTAGTAATGGCAGTCAGCAATTCTATAGACATCTGAATATTATTCAAAAACACATAAGTTCTTGCCAACTGATAACTAACTTCAAAATTTGATGGTTCTGCAGCTCTAACAACAGAAAGCAACTGAGATGCTTTTTCTATATCAGCTGTCTTCAAAGCAATCTTTGCCATCAGTTTTGCCCAATCAGGATTGTTTGGAACAAGTGCTAAGGCCTTTTCTAAACGTTCTGCTGCAGTCATATAGAAACGTTTTTCCAAGGCTGCTTCGCCCTGTTTTGCATACTTTTCGCCTTCGGCTCTGGCTTTTTCTAATTTTATAATTTCTGGAGCCTGATAAGCTCTCAAACAGGTTGGGTCTATCTTAGAAGCCTTTTCGAAAGCATCCTGAGAGTTTTCAAACTGACCAAGTTTTATTAAGGTTTCGCCATAATCGCACCAATCTTCTGCTGAAGCATCTTTTAAAGAAAGAAGGCTTTTCTGAGATTCTGCTTTAACAGAATAGCTCCCTATAGCATTAGAAGCAGCTATAGCCCCTTCGTGAGCCCACACAGATGTTGGATCAGCAGCTATAGCGCTAGAATAGACTTCTATTGCATTATCATATTTTTTCAACCTGAGGCAGACCTCACCAATAAGCTTTAAAACTTCTAAATGAAAAGGACTTAAAGCTCGTGCTGCTTCTAGATAATGAAGAGCACGGATATCGTTTTTCTGCCCGATAAAATACTTTGCTATATCTAGAAGACACTCACCGTTTTGAAGTTTGGAACTTTCTATTTTGCCAAAAGTATCGTCAGCACTATCAAACATGCCCATAGTATTTTGAAGCTTGCCAAGTTCCAACAGAATATTAATATCATTGGGCCTTAAAGTATTAGCCTCAGATAGTTCTTTAAGCGCCGTTCCTGTTTCGCCCATTCCTAGCCATGCTTTACCAAGACCTAAGTGCATATCTGCATCTTCTTTAAAAGTCTTAACTGCATCAGAATAGTTTTTCACTGCTCCATCAAAGAAACCTCGTGCAAGCATCGTTTCACCCATAAGTGAGTACATTTCACGAGTTGCACCAGCTTTTTCTTTGTACATTTTCAAGTATTTCTGTGATTCTAAAATATTACCAATACTCAAATGAATCTGGGCTAGTCTTATTAAAACTTCAGGTTTTTCATCAGAAACTTTAACAAGCTTTTTAAGCCAACTTAGAGCAGAATCCTTTTTGCCAGAATTATATAGAAGTTCTGCAAGATGAGAAATAGTATCAGCGTCATAAACGGATTTATCACCAGTATGCAAAGCATTTTGCAAACATTCGACAGCTTCTTCCCTTTTACCCAAAGCTTCTAAAACTTTTGCTCCCATACGCATTACTAAGGGGTCGTCGGGGCAAATTACCTTTGCTGCTCTATAAGTGGAAAAAGCCTGCTGTTTTTTATTTAACGCAAGCTGAGCATCAGCAAGATTAACATATGATGCAGAATCTGCCGGATTTTTCTTTAATTCAAGTTCAAGAGCAGTTAAGTCGTTTTGAGTATAAGTCATATTAGCCTTTACCTAATAGATAATTACATTTCGCGAGGAACTTCTATTCCAAGCAAATCGAGACCAAATGCCAAAGTTTTTCTAGTCATATTGCAGATTTCTAGTCTTGAAGCTTTAATTTTAGCATCTTCACAATTCATTACACTGCATTTATCGTAGAAAGAAGAGAAACATACAGAAAGTTCATAGAGATAATTGCAGAGAACATGAGGTCTTAAATCTGAAGCAACCGCAGTAACGGCATTTTCTAAGCTCATAATCTTCAGCATAAGTTCTCTTTCTTCTGGGCTGCTTATTACGGCTTTTGCAGAATATGTATCGATGTTTTCTCCTGCTTTTCTGAATATAGAGCAAATTCTTGCGTGTGCATACTGCAAATAAGGAGCAGTATTGCCGTTTAAAGCAAGCATTCTGTCAAAAGAGAAGACATAATCATTATTGCGATTCTGAGAAAGGTCAGCATATTTGATTGCACCTATACCGACCATTCTTGCTACATCTTGTTTCTGCTCATCAGAAAGCTTTGGATTTTTTTCATTAACAACATTATAAGCTCGTTCTACAGCTTCTTTTAAAAGTTCTGCCAACTTTACATTTTCACCACTGCGAGTTTTTAAAGGCTTATTATCTTCGCCTAATATGCTTCCAAAAGGAACATGTTCAAGCTTGACGTTGGGGTCAGCTAAAATTCCTGTTGCTCTAGCTGTTGCAAATACTTGTTTGAAATGCAAAGCCTGGCGAGCATCGGTAACATATATTACACGCTTTGCGCCTAATTTATGTGTTCTGAACCTCATAGCAGCGAGGTCAAATGTGGCATAGTTATAACCGCCATCAGATTTCTGAATAATTACAGGAAGAGGATTGCCTTCTTTTGATTTGAATTCATCTAAGAAAACGCACAGAGCACCTTCATCTTCTTTAAGCATTCCGCTTTTTTTAATTTCAGCAACAGTATCTGCAAGCATATCTCGATAAAAGCTTTCGCCTCTTTCATCTTTTGGCGTAAGTTTTACATTTAAAAGTTTATAAATTCTATAAACTTCAGCCATTGATACACGTGTAATCTTTTTCCATAAATCTAAAAGTTCTGTATCGCCCTGCTGAAGTCTAACCAAATATTCATGGCAAGCGGTTGCGACTTTGGGATCTTCTTTGCTTTCTGCTGTTGCGGCTTTATAGAGTTTTTCCAATTCTGCTAAAGGAAGGACTTCTTCTAATGAAACCCCTTCTTTTTCTGCTTTACGGATAACTGGTTCTGCCTTATAAATAACCATAGCCATAGGCAAACCCCAGTCTCCAAGATGATTCTGACGAATTACAGGATTACCTAAAGCTTCTATTACTCTTGCCAAAACATCGCCGATAATTGTAGAGCGAAGGTGACCAACATGCATCTGCTTAGCAATATTTACGCTGGAATAATCAACTACAGTTGGAATAACTTCATCAACTGATAAGTTTAAAACTTTTTTACTTTCGCAAAGTTCATTAAAATTCTTTTCTATAATAGTATCTGAAAGATACATATTAATAAAACCAGGTCCAGCAATAGTAACTTTAGAGAACCAATCTTTTTCAGCTTCTAAAAGAGAAACTATTTCAGCAGCAAGTTTCTGAGGTGGGCATTTACACAATTTTGCAAACTTCATTGCTGCATTTATTGAATAATCACCATTCTTTTTGTCTGGTGGAACCTGAACATCTATAGAAGAATCGTTTTTAACACCATATTTTTCAAGAACCTGATTTAATTTGGTTTTAATAAGCTGAATAAGCTGTTTTTTCATATATGTTTTCCTTTTTAAGCCTTTGACTTAAATATAAGCCAGATACCTATTATACCTATAACAAAGTTACACAACCAAACACCCAGGAAAGGAGATAAAGTACCTGCCTTAGCCAAAGCTTTGCCTGTTGCAAATAAAATATAATAAATAAATATGATTACTACAGACATACCTACCCCGATACTTGTTCCAGAACGTGTAGTCTGAGAACCCAACGGTGCACCTATTAAAACAAAGATTATTCCAGCAAATGGAATAGAAGTTTTCGACCAAAATTCTATCCAGTTATTAACCATTATTTTGCCAGTTACACCTTTGGCTTCAGAATCTTTAATAAAGTGGTACAGCTCTACAATAGTCATTGTTCTTGAGTTCTTTGAGTCTGGAACATGGTCAGGATTAACATAGTGAGTATCTATAGGATAGTTAAGAACTTCAAAATAAGTGTAATTACTATCTTCGCCAGTCATATGAATATTAGAAACCCTACCATTCCAGAAATAGCAAACACCATTATCTATTCTTGCCTTTTCAGATTCAATAACTCGTGGAAACCCCTTAGGCTGACCTTCATACATAACAACCCCAAACATATCTTTGGTTTCGGGGTTAAACTTTCTTACAAAGAATTTTCTTCCTGTTCCTGCTTCAAAAAAGCGGTTTTCTGCAATTACAGGCAAAGGTCTTTTTAAAGTTACTTCTCGCCTGAAAAGCTTGGTAAATTTATCGTTTGCAACAGGAACAAGCTTTTCATTAAAGAGGAAAGTCAAAGCAGTTATAAATAGACCCGATATAATTGCTGGTCTGACTATTCTTGAAAAGCTATAACCACCAGCTTTTAAAGCTGTTACCTCTGAATCTGACGACATTCTGCCAAAAGAAACAAGATTAGCCAGCAAAGTAGCCATAGGGAAACTTATAACCAAAGTTGGTGGCAGATTGTAAATAAAAAACAAAGCTACAACAGTTAATGGAACCCCCTTTGAGAAAACCAGGTTGATGAGTTCCATCATAAGGTCTATAAGCCATATTGCAACAAAAAAAGCCATTCCGAAAAGGAACGGTTCGAGAAGTTCTCTCAGAACATATTTATCAATAGTTTTTAATGTAAATTTTTCTAATGAAATAGCCATATTAACAGTTAAATTTACAATGCACAGCGTGCAATTGTCAAGACTCCGCAAAAATGCTAGTAGTTTATTCAATAAGTTTGGTATCAGCAATACAGTCGATTTCATATAATCTTGTGCCTGTATGAGATTGTCCTAAAACTAGAAATTTGATGAAAAATCTGTATTTATTTGTAGCCTACTCATTATCATAAAAAGTATAGCGTATGGGCTTTAGCCCTGAAAGCTATACGTTTATGACAATGGGTAGGCGATTAGAACAATCTTATTTGGACTTAAAAATTAGTTTTCAGACAAACTCTGTATGCCAATCCCTTATAAAGATTTTTTTACAATATAGTAAAGAAATTATGCTGTATATCAATGTTGACGTATGATACACATAACGTTATTATAAAAATATAAAATATATATTAAAAGGTTTTGTCTAGTTACATGAAAACGAAGACTTTGCTATTCTTATTTCTATTTACTCACCTAACACTGTATTCTGCTGACTTCGTTCTCGAAAGAAACCTTTTAGACAAAGGGATGGCTTATTTTTACCAGAAAAACTATAAAGCTGCTGCCGATTATTTAGGGCAAGCAGCTGATTTAAATCCTAATAATGTTTGGTCAAGATACTATTATGTGTATGCTATAGCTTTGTTAGGCAAAAAACAAGAAGCTTCAAAATGGCTGCCTAAACTTTCTTCTATATCTAAAACAACTCACTACAAACAATTAGTAGCTTTTTTAAATTCAGATAATGCCCCCAAAAAGAATGAAACAAAACCTAAAGAAACTAAAGTGGCAAAAAAAGATACTAAAGTAGAAAAAAAAGAATCTAAGGTTCAACCCCAGATTAAAAAGAAAGATATTTTAGACGACGCAGAATACTATATTGATTCAGGTGATAACAAAAAAGCTTTATCTATAATTAACGATTATATGAAAAATAATCCTGCCAATGGAAAAGCCTATAAAATGCTTGCAATGCTAGACTTTAGCAATAGAGACTATCAGTCTTCTGCTGAAAAGTTCGAAAAAGCTTTTCAAAAAGGCATAAATGATTTCGATTCATATTTCATGGCTGCTCAATCCAACTTAGATATTCAAAATTACGACGCAGCTTTGGTTTACTATGAAAAAGCAAGTCAAATTAATTCAAAAGATTTATTTGTGAAAATTTCTTTAGCTGATCTTTATTGTGACAGATCTAACTATTCAAATTCAACTCGCCTATATAAAGAAATATTAAAAGATGATTCTAATAACATAGATGCCCAAATAGGTTTGGCAAAAATAGAATTTAAAAAGGGCTACATTGAGGAATCTTTAACACAGATTACAGATATTATAGAAAAGAATCAAGATAATGCTAAGGCTCACTATCTCAAATCTCAGATTCTATTAGAAAATAAAGATTACGATAATGCTCTAAAAGAAGCTGAAGCAGCATATTCCTTTAACCCAACAAGTATAGAATACAGAGTTTTCTGTTCTCTTGTTAAAGTTAGAAACTTTAAGGTAAAAGAAGCTGTTGAAGACCTTCAAAAAGTGTTAAATAATTTCCCAGATAATACTTATGCCCTTACTGCTCTAGGAGAAGCCCAACTGACTGAAGGCGAAATGGAAGAAGGTAAAGCAACTTTATTGAAGTCTGAATCAATCAAAAAAATGCCTCAAACAGCTTTGTTGCTTGCATTAATAGAATGCAACGAAAAAAACTATGATAAGGCAGATAGTCTCTATAAAGAATACTGTTCTTTAGCAGGAAACAGCCCAGAAGCACTGTTAGAATATGCTAACTTTACAGAGTTAAAAAATAATAAGGAAGAATGTTTAAAATCTTATTATGCTGTGTTAGAAAAATTTCCAGGAACTCCCTTTGCTGATAAGGCTGAAAAAAGAGCAAATGAAATTAGAAAGTCTGAAGCCCAGCAGTCGAAAGAAAAATATGGCATTAATTATTAAATTCATATTGTTTTTTTTGCTAATTTTTGCAGAATCGCAATCTTTTGCTTGCGATAGCACTGTGCTAGCCCTTCTTACAGGAAAAGACCTCAATGCTTCTACGGTATCCAAGTTTCTAGCCGTATCAAATAAGCTTGTAGCCGAAGGAGAAATGCTTAATTCATATAATATAGCAGCAGCTAAAAAGCAACATGCAACTATTATGAAAGATTGGCTAGGACTGGTCTCAGAACTTGGCTCGGCACCCATGGTTCCTGATTCAAATAAAACGGAATTTAAAGATATTTTAATTGAAGTAGCAAAAGATTTAGGTATTGTCAGAAAGCTGCTTGAAAAGGAAACATACATAAACATCCATGAGATAATAGAAGTTTGTGTTACAAAGATTACTATTCTCGGAACCTTGGTTAAAGATAATACTGTGATTCACAATTTTCTTAAATTTGAACTTAAGGTTTATCAACCCGGAATCTATCTAGATAGACAAAATGAGTTTCTAAATAATAGTTTTTTACAAGACATAGAATTAACTGTGAACGATTTAGAAAAATCTTTTTCTCAAAAAGCTAAAGACTTATCAAAAGCTTTCTTGACATCTGTCGAAAACCATAGAAAAACAATTGATGAAGTAAAGAAAAATCAGATTCCCTGGGAAAAAACAGCTATTTCTTATAATAATCTGAAGAATTCCTTTGTTGCTCTTAAACAGCAACTCCTTGAAGATGGTTATTTTAATGAAATTAATAAAACCAATTAATCTGAAATCGTAATTAGGTTAACAGATATACCTTAAAAATCCAGGCTAATTCCTTTTTGGGTTGCCAAATCAAGCGGAGTTTTGCCTTCATTATTTTTTGCTTTAGTGTCTACACCAGATTTAACCAACAACTCACAAATAGGAAGAGATACTTTTTCACTCATTAAAGTTAAATGAAGAACATTATTGCCTAATTTATCTGTTAAAGAAGGATTAATTTTTCTTTCTAATAATTTTTTTACTAATTCATCAGAACCAGACATTACTGCATAATGAATAGGTGCTTTACCTTCATCGTTTAAAGTATTAAAACTTGATTCTGGATAAGTATCTAAAGTAACTTCAACCAAAGAAATATCACCAGATTGAATAGCAAAAACAAGTTGGTTGCAAGCATCTTTATCTTTCTCTTCTTTTTCCAGACTTTTTACTAAATCTGATTTAAAAATTTCAAGTGAAGGATAATCTGCAGGTGCATAGTAACTAGTATTTACTCTCATCACATGTTCTTTACTATCACCAACAGACCCCCAATCTACATGAATTGGCAAAGAATTGTTTTTTTCAACAGTTTCTAAAAAACCACCTATAGGCGTAATCAAAGGGTCTATAATTATTGTTGGCGAAACTTCAAATTCATCAATAAACAAAAGATTATCATTGCTATCTGAAATTCTCACATACACACTAGTTTCGTCTCGAATAACCAAGCGAAGCAATGCCCAGATTTGCATATTCATATCTATCATCTGTACACAAGTTTTCTTTGGGTCTGAAACATATAAATCAAGATAATAATGTTCTTCAGAAACTTTTGTTTGCTGTGAGGAAATATCATTTTCATTAGGAAGCTTATTAAATTCAGGAATCAACACATCGCTAAAAACCATTTCTAACGCTTCTTTTGTAGAAGAATAGGTTTCCTGGTTAACAGCTTTGCTTTCTTTGCCCCAAAACAAGCTTCTTACAGAAAAAGGTTTTACTGGAATATTGCAAACCTTCATTTCTTTGGAAAACTTTTTCCTTAACTGCATAAAAGCCTCAGTCAAAGCATAAACAGTTGGGCTTTGCAGTTCTTCGGTTGAGGTATTTATGGTTTTCCAGACAGATGGAACCATAACACAAGCAAAAGATTCTATTTCAGCAAAAAAAACTAATAAATATGCAACAATCAGACACCTTCTCACAAAATTACCTCTTTGCAGAAGGATAAGATGAACCCTTGGTTACTTCGTCAAGTTCTCTATCATGAATTCTAGCGGTTATTTGTTCTGAAACAGTAGTTTTACCGTTAGAATCTGGCATTAGCATTACAAGCTTTAAAGTAATAAGAACCTCCGGACGGCCAATTTCTACGCTATCGGTTGCTTTTCTTACAAAAACCCCTATTGAATCAACATCTTTAATAGAAGTAATAAAATCACCATCTCTATTGCCATAAGTTACTCTTGTATTATTGGTTGGACCAATAGAAGCCGGGGGGGTAGTGCTAAGCAATGTATTTCTATCTCCGGTATACACAAAAGAAAGTGTTTTGTCGAAACACTCTAACGAAAGTCCTTTCCAAATGCCGTTTATATCACTTTTAATACCTAATTCTAAATTTTGATTACAAATAGGTGTTACTCTGGAACCAAACAGGATACCAGTATTTGTCGAGGATGCCAAAGCATTATAATAGGCTGAAGCTACAGTAATAGGTATTTTGGACTCTAAGATTCTTTCACCATTCATATCTAACGAATAGAGATGCGTAGCTCTTTCAACATTTTCTTTAAAACGTAAAAGGAATCTTTGAGCATCTTTCTGAGTAGTCATTCGCCAGGTACCGGCTTTAAAACCTTTGTTGCTTCCTCCAAAAATAGTAAAAGCTGCCGTAAGCAATAACCCCAAAAGAACTGTAGCTATCATTAGCTCAACTAGAGTAAAAGCTTTCTTATTCATTTTTTGTAAGTTCCCCAGAAATAACAGTCTTGTAATTATTTACAGGCCGATCTGCACTTAATTGCAAATCTACTGATATTTCAATAGATTCTGTCTGAAAGTCTTTAGAACTAATCAAAGAAATATCTGTGGTATAAATAGGACTCCCAAGAGGTTCAATAAAATCTGCTGTATAATCGCCCATAAGAATTCCTTCATTTAACCCCGAACCTTTTCCTAGGAAATATTCATAAGGCATAGGCAATGCACTTTGTTCAGCATCAAGTTTTGGTAAATCAGATTCTGTTTTTGTCCTTTGCCAATAAATATACTGTCTGTAAGAACGAATAAAGAAATCTGGATATTTCTTTATTTTAAAAACAGCAATATTCTGAATCCCTTTTGCCAAGAAATCAGCCTGAATTCTATCATACTGTAACTTGGCTTCAGGAGCAGTTTGAGAATAATGTTTTACGTAAATTGTTCCTAAGGCCAAAACGATTGAGGCAATACACAAAACAATCACTATTGCCATTCCATTTTTATTATTTCTTTTCATATCAAATAACATTCTCATTCTGTGTTACAAACAAAGGTTATAGCCGAATAAGTTCTTTCATTTCTTGATGACTTGCTATTGATAGGAGTAACATCTACTCTAATCTTGACAGCAATATATGCATTATCACCACTTGAACTAGCATAAGTATCTGTGCTTTTCGTTCGTTTACGGAATCTCCAGGTATTTGGCTTATCATGCACATAATCTTTGTTCGGAAATTTCAACTCCATCAGATTATTAAAAGTTATAGATTGCTTTTTTAAGGTTGCAGTAACATTATAGCTATTCTGCCCAATAGTTACCGTTCCAAACTGTTCTTCTTTAAATGGCTCTTTAATATTCCTGCTTGCACCGTCAATTTCAGAAACTAAAGACTTAAATGGAAGAGAGGATAGAAAATTCATTCTGTCAACCAGAATTTGAAGAGCCTCCCCTCTTCTGAAGTCATGACTTGTCTCCTTATGACCATGGCTAATGATACCTGCCGCACCTAATGCAGCAACACACATGATAAGGAAAGCTATCATTATTTCCAGAAGGGTAACGCCCCTTCTATTAGAAGGGGCTTTTATACTTCTAAACAACTGAGAGGTCATTATTCGTTAATTCCTCTTTCAAGAACACGATATTTGAACTTGGAATCAAGAACTTCAAAATAAGCTCTTAAAGCTCTTGTTTGAGGAGCAGCAGTAGCATTTGTCGGATTCTTTACAGCATTAGTATTGTCTGGCCAATCCTTAGCATCATCTTCAACTTGAAGCTCTACATAGTATCTACCAGCATTTCTGAATATATACTGTATTGCTTCATCATCCTTGCCATTTGCCAACTGAGTATTATTATCATAATCTTTGAGAACAAATGATGTGCATTTTGGAGTGCCAGAATTGTCTATCATTACATACCTGAACAGAACAGGAACGTCAGTTAATAGACGACAATCTTGGATTTTATTGGTTTTTTCATCAGTCATTTGGTCTCTGAATATGGTCAGTAAAGCATTAGATGCATTTAAGAATTTAAAACTATCCTTTATATCTCCACCAAAAGTATTTGCAACATACCATTTATCAGGTCCGTTACTTTCATCATCTACAGTCAAGAACCATTTATCGGTATTTTTTGTAGGAACAAAACCTTCTTTTGGATCTGTTTCAAACAAATCGTCATATTTGTTATCAACTGCAATAGACGGAACTCTGAACTGTTTTCCCATATCTGGATATCTATCCTGGAAACCAGTAATGAATATATTGGGGCGATCATTGTCTTTTATAACAATAGTTCCAACGAAGTAATCATCTTTATCAGAACCAATGACTTCGCTTTCATTATTCAAGCAATTAGTCCACGAAACATCAGCTTTATTCTCATAATTACAGCTTTCAATCCAACTCAGACCAAATTTATAGTTCGTGTATCCGCTAGTATTATTAGCATAATTGAATGGTAATCTAGCAGTACTTTTTAAGTTTTCTATATTGTTAAAATTATCCATGCAACCTGCTGGTATATAATACTTCACATAACTTAGTGCCTTTGATGGAACAAGACCTACAGCCTTTAATTCTGCTTCATTTTCTACTGGTTCAGGTGTAATATCTGCTCCAATAAGGGAGGCTGTTCTCTTGATACCATTGGCGGTATCATAGTGTAGAATAGCTTTGCGTTGCTTATCATTAAAACTTGATTTTAAATTACTGCGTTCTCCACTATGATATTCATCCGGAATAATGTTTGGCTTTGATCCAGTGTAACTGGACATTGGGTTGTTATCACAAACATAGAATATCATCCATGTATTAGGATTCCAACGCTCAATTGTTTCACCTGTAGAAGCATTAATAAAGACAATACCTTTATTTTCATTTATATTTTTAATGTCTGACTTGTTTTGAACAGCTTTGAAAGCAGGACCATTAGCATAAACCATCTTGTAGCCAGGAACAACTCTTTCGCTGGCATTTTCTTCAGCATTATACTGATAGATAGAAGGTCCGGTGTTGTCTGTTACACAAATTTCCGCTTCACCGTCTATAGAAACAGTAACGACAACAGGAACACGTTCTGTCTTATATTCCCAGCCATATGATGTTTGTCTTACTGGATATCTGACATAAACCATATACATATACTGTCTGTAAACAGATGCATTAATTACATAACGGAGAGGATCAGAAGGCATTGGCATCAGTTCTCTTAACTGTTCCTGGGTCAGATTGAAGTTTTCCAAAGTAAGGGTCTTTGTCCAAATAGTTTCATTACCCCTCTTTAAATCAGATCTCCAAGCAACTTGGAAGTTGTCGACCCATTTCAAAGTGTCTGGAACCATATTGGGATCATTTGGATTTGGAGGATTATCAGCCATAACAATTTTAGTTCTGTCGAGTCCTTTATCCAAATTTGCTTGTGTTTCTCTAAGCTTAAGACCCCATCTATTATTGCCTTTATAGCTAATATTTTTATTTTTATCAACCTGTCTACACAAACTTGCCCCATCCATAACAAATTCAGTTTTCTTCAGGTTCTTATCGTTAGAAGAAGGGGAAGGTCTAAATCCACTATCATCATCATAATTCAAACTAGACATTATGATACCATTACCATCGAGTGATTCTGGTGGTTTTTTCCAAGTTTGCTTAATATGTTCCCAAGAATAACCATCTCGAACAATTCTGCCTTTTGCAGCAGCTACTTTAGGAGGATCACTAGGTCTGGGATATAGACAGGTTTCTTTTTCTGAAGCCAATGCACCAACTTTCAACTTGGTGTAATCGTAATATCTATATTCGACTTTTAGGCCAACATCAAATTCACCTTCAAGTAGAGATGGGAAAACAAGAAGATAATCACCAGTGGTATCCAATATTTCATAATCTTTGTCACCAGGACTAATTGTTTTGCCAAATTGGTCTTTGGTTTTAACTATTTTCCAATGGTATACTACTGAACTTTCTTTTATGGTATTAGGATAGCAGCCTACGGCTCCATCTCTGTCTTTATCTTCTGTTGAACCTGTAATATTTATGCCATTAGCGTCGTAATAAGGAGCATTTTCTGCAATGAAGAAGATATTTCTTGTACTGCTGTAAGAACCATCATCAAGATCCGGTGATGCACTCGCAAAACCTGTAGCGGTTAAATCACAAGGACCCCAACAATCGGCAACAGCATCGACGTTATTAGGTTCTGGAGGTGTAGGAACGTTGATTACTGCTAATTCAGTACGTATGTTACTACCATCTCCATCATACCTTGTTTGATAAAGATTTGAGGTCCATATCTTCTTAGAGTTTATATTGTTATCTTCTGTAATATATTCTCTTTCGTATTCATTGTATCCTAATGGAATTCTATTATTGATTCTTGAGAAATTGGTATCCAAACCGTAAGGTCGTTTGTAAATTGCCTTATAAACCATTTGTCGGTAAATCGCAACGAAATGTTTTTCTGTACCATAGGTGAAAATATATTTTTTTGTGGTTTCTGTTCCATCTTGACCGAATCTACTAGTATTTGCCGGGTCTAGTTCGGTTTTTAAAACATAAAGATTTCCAAAACCATCAGCACCGATTTTATCCGGCAATCTTCCGTCAAAATGAACGTCTATTTCATCTGGTGGACCTGATTTGCCGCCTTCAACTCTAACAAATGAGTATACCTTTGCTTTTTTGGAGTCATAGGCATAAACAATACCGCCTGTTTGCCACCATTGGTCAGAAACAGCTACACAGGCCAAATCATCCTGACTATCTATAAGCATTGAAGCAGGACAATTTGCTGCTGTCATCCATTCGTTAATAACATCAGAACCTAACAAATATACATAGTTTGAAGTGCTGTTTCTAGTCGATATACCGATAAAATTACAAGTTAAATTATCGCCTTTGCCGACAATAATATCGCCTGCACCATTATTAAGAGTATAATTTGTTTCACCCAGAGGACGGTTATATAAATAACTGCGCTTAACCTGAGATGAATAAACAAATCTAACTATTGGTTCCGGAGTTCCTGGAAGAGCAACGTCTGGTTGTGCACGAATACAACCGTCAACACATTCACCAAGTGTTGAAGCGGTTCCTTCTGTCCCTGTTGTAACAGTTGCAACAAAAGCTGATTCGGAATTAACCTTTACAGGCGATTGTTTATTCTTTATATTCATTGACAAAAGATTGATATCTTTTGTGTGTTCTGTCAAAAATTCTTTTACAACACGATGGCACCAACCACCACTACCATAGGTCCAGTTACTATAAACATTGTAATCTCTAGCATGATACCAATCTATACCTGATGTAACCCAATATAAATCATAGCCCTGCTTGTCTTTGCCAGCAGATACCGGAACTTCTGTACAAGGTATATCTGAAGGAGTAAAGAAACGAGAAAGAGATTGACAATAATCTGTGTAAGTATGATTACCTAACCCAGTTGGCGATGATCTTGGTCCAGAATGTGCACGATGAACAATATAGGGTGGATCATAACCATACACACCTGAGTCACCACGAGGAATAACTCTTCTCTTGACTTCAACTCCATCAAGAGACCTTTTACTGTCCTTGGATGCCCAGAAAGTGTATAATCTTTTTTCTATAAAGTTTGGTGAAGTTTCGTTTGCAGAACCTGTCCACCACTGACCAGCAGAAATACCATAAGCATCTTCTGGGTCATACATCCAATTATAATTATCCGTTGTCAGATTGTTCAGTGCATAAACTCCTCTATGACTACCATTCCCAACTAGCACGAAACAATCGCCGTTCTGCTCATAAAAAACATGCAGATTTCCGCAATAACCTCCAGTGCAGACTAAGAGGAAACTCAACAGCAACACTTTAAATTTGTTACTCATAATCTCTTCTACTCCTCATTTTGCATTGAGATATTCTGACAGCTTTGGTGCAAACCTCTGTCTGACATACTCAGGAACATCATATTTATCAAAAAGCCGTTTTGCACACAAAACGGTTAAATCCTTACCGCCAGATATAAAGAGAGAGCCAAAAGTAAAATCAGCCACTTTTGAAGGAACCCAATCTTTATACTCTAAATACTGTAGCAAATTTTGTTCCAAACTCATGGCAGAACCTAAAGTAATATGTTCCGTTGCTTTTTCTTTTGACATGACATTGGTATCTATCCCTTCTACATCTGGTTTAAAACTTACAAAAGAACGAAACAGAGCAGAACTGCCAACGTCAGGGTTATCGTTGCCTGAAATAATAGCTTTTTTTGTTTTACTATCATATTCTCTGATTCCAAAGCTATTGTCTATTACCATAGAGCACTTTTCTTCAGCAGCAACGGAAGCTATAATTTCTTTTAATTCGTTACGAATTTTCGTAAGTCTTTCTTCTGTTTCTTGTCTAGTCAGATATAGAGCGCTCATTGCCTTATCGTTATTATCAATTACTTCTGCATTTAATTCAGCTATTTTTTTATCTATAGAAGCTATTCTTCTTTCATACTCTTCTATATTCTTTTTATTAGGAACTACTCCTGCAGGATTGTCGTGAACAGATTCAAGACCAGCTATCTGTTTTTCAAGTTCACCTATTTTCTGATTCTGATATCTTACTTGATTCATGTCAGCAGTGGGACTTTTCCTCATTCCATCTAAAACTTTCTTCATTACAGTTAATTCTTGTTCCATTCTTTTTCTTTCACCTGGAGCAAAAACATTCATTTCTCTCATTAAAGCATTAGAGGCACCAATCCGTTCTGCTTCAAGCTCTTTAATCTGCTTGAAGATTTTTTCATTTGCAATATCTGCTTTTTCTTGAGCTTTTTGAAGTTCATTCCTGATTTTATTTGATATTTCGATTTGATTGGGATTTCTAAAAAAGGCTCCGTTGTTATAGTCAAAACCTGCCATCAAGGGGTGAAGAATAAGTAATATTCTTGTATCAACTGTGGCAAAACCTTGAGCAAACAAAGCATTAGAATAAAAAATAAATGCTGTCACAAAGAATATAAATAAGGATTTTTTTAATTTTGTTAATTCCATAGTTTATAACCCTTCCCCTCTTCTTCCATAAGTTTTATAGCTTCTAACCGAACATCTTTTGCCCCAAATGGTATAATATCAGCATTCATACCCTGCTTTGCTGCCCAATAAGAATTAGCAGCTTTCAACCACTGAGAAAATTCTTCAGGAGAAGCTTTGCTTTCCTTTTGATATGCATCTTTTACAAGATTATTTATTAATTCACGCTGTCTCGTTTTGGGTTTTTCTTTAAAGGGAAGAATATTAGCTACATCAATAACAACTTCTGTTTTATACTTTGCCTTGAGCAAATTGGTTATTTTTGTTATAGCATCTGCTATATCACGACACTGCGGGTAAATAGACATATGCGGAGTCAAGCCGTCTTTAGTAGGAACTTGTCTTGATAAGTAAATTCTTCTTTTCATATATTCAAGCTTGGATTCTTTTTGTTTCTTTTCAAGAAGGAATTCTCTTTCTGCACTAATTCTATCTTTGAAAGGAACCCCTTTAAGCTTTTCTTTTAATTTTTCTGGTGATTTAAGTAGTTCATCTTCTAAGTCTTTTATTTCCTGAATAAAAGTTTCTTGAGAATCAAAGTCTTCTTGGAATGATTCAGAAGAAGTTCCCTTAAATCTTTTCGACTTAGGATCAAAAGCTCTAAACAAAGGATGAGCCAAGATCATAAGACGCGAGTCAATAAAAATAGGCTCACCTGAATTTTTCTTCTCATTGTTCTGTTCAGCAGCACTAATCATTGTAACTGAACAAAATTCAATAAGAAACAATAACAAGCAACTCTTAAAAAACTTTTTCATATAACTCCCGACTAATTGCAATACAACAAACAGTAAGCCATTGTTTATTTTTCATAAAATCTTTAATGAAAAAAGTTTTAATAACTTAATGATTTATATATTCATATTGCGTACAAATTCTACTCGACCTAGATTAAAGTATACGCCTAAATAAGTAAACTCGCAAGGGAATTAACTCTGCAATTGTTTTACAATAAGACTTTCAATGTTAAAAACGTAAAAAAAATTTTACATTTTTAATATAGTTTTTACATTTTTAATAAAAAACCGTACATTTTGCTAAAATAACAAAACAGCCTTAAGTAATTAAACTTAAGACTGTTTTGTTGCTTAAATACAGATTTAAAATAACTTAAAAACTTGCATCAAAAGAATCTCCGCGTTTACCCTTTGGATAAACAGCTGGCTGTAGAGCTGGAATATTCGACGGATATCTAGCGTCAAGAGAATTCATATGTTCTATTATTCTTCTCTTTATATCTTCAGCTTTATAATCTCCGCCTGGAGCACTAGCCATATTTGGTGAAGGATTAGAAGGCAATATCATATCCTGTTCCATAGGAATTGGAGCAACTGGAGCAATAACAGGATCCTGAGCAGGTGCAAGAGCCGCCATTTTCTTTCTATGTTCATTCATTGCCAGTTCCCAAGTGTATACATCTGGCTGGTATATTCTTGGTTCGTTATGACGTTTTATTCCTCTAACGTATTTCTTTTTATTACGATTGAAAGTAACTTTACCTGTTTTTGCATACAATCCATCTTTTATAATAGTTTCAGAGAAATCCAAGAATTCCATTCTATCTCGGTTAGAACCTTCAAGAACAGCCTGTGCCGGATCAGTATTGGCAAGCATTATAACAGAACATATAGCCACTGCTGCCAATCCTTTGATAACGTGACTCATATTTAGTTTCATAAACACCCTCCATAGCATACTTTAATCACAAGCACAAAAATTTATAAAGAATAGCATCTCTGTCAAGGGATATTTTTAGAAATTTAATAATAATCTAATTTTTGTTTTCTAACTTCATTAATTCATCTTTATATGCACGAAGTACATAGTTGCTTATCTGGTCTTTTAAATCAGTGCTAATCAATGTGACTATTTCATGCCATTCCCCATTCTGACCTTTTATACTTGGCATTGAAACAAAATCCCCTCTTTCGGATTCAAAAATACGTAAATCTCTTAAAACCAGACTATCATCGAGAATAATAGTAGAAAAAGCTTTGAGCTTATTTTTGGGGGCTTTGATAATTTGAATGCGAACGTCTGTAACTTTCAAAACAATAATTAAAATTTAAGGATAAATTCAGTCCAGACTTTCTTTTCGCCTGATGTTTTACTTTCTACTTCTGGTCTGTTTTCGTTAGAATAACCAGCTTTAATTGAAACATCTGAAGAAGCATCTACAATACCTTCAACTTCAATATTTTCTTTTGAATCGAAAGTATCAATAACTGTCTTTTTAAAAGCAACCTTACCTTTTAAGGTTGGCTTAAAGCTATAAATAGCTTCAAGATAGTAATCAGAAGAAATAGTCGACGGATTAATATTGCTGTCTATGGAAGTATTGGTCACATCACCCATAGAAGCACGAGCAGACGGCATAATATTATTTTCAGAAGAATAATCTTTGCCAGAACCAATAGTTAAATTAGACTGGTTGTATTCACCATAAAAACTTAATCTGCCACTCTTACCCGTAAGTGTTAAATATGAATTAGTATCATTAAAACCAATGGCATTACTTTCGTAAGAGTTATTAAGAGTAATAACAGATACAAAATCTCTTTGATTTTCAGAATTAAATTTTACACTTGGTTCATCAAATTCAATCTTTGAATTGAAACCTTCAAAACCAGTTTCAATATGCTTTTCTTCTGATGAAAAAATTCTGTTGGTATTCTGATAATCCAACATCTGACTACCTAATGAGAGATTAAATTCACCACTGAACAAGCTAGACTTAGAAGTAGTATTAACTGATTCTTTGGCAGGTTCGTCTACACCATTAAGTTTAAAATCAGATATATCATCTATTGATTGAGCATAGGAACATGGTACAACAGCCAAGAGACTGAGTACAATAGTCAAAACTAAGTTTTTACTACTTTTTTTCATGTTAAATTCCTATAAACTCCTAAATCAATTATATAGTATAATATTCATTTCGGCAATATTCAAGCAAAATTTACGTCAACTCAAAAAATGCTTTTTCAAGACTTTTATATTTATTAATAATATTTTTTATGCTATCACAAGTCATCAGTTTTCCTTTATTTATGATTCCAACATGTGTAACTATTTTCTCTACAACTTCCAACACATGACTGGAAAATAAAACTGTTGTACCTTCATCAGACATCTTCTTCAACATATTCTTAAAATCTCTAGTGGCTTGAGGATCCAAACCATTAAATGGCTCATCTAGAATCAACACCTTTGGTTCATGTACAACAATTCCTGCCAAAGCTAGTTTTTTCTTCATACCAAAGCTATAATTACCTGCATAATCATTAGCTGCTTCAACTAATCCAAAAGATTCCAGCAAAGAATTTATTTTTTCTTCTTTTTTTGATGAATCAATATTGTAAACATCAGCAACGAATTCCAAGAATTGTCGACCTGTTAGATAGTCATACAAAAAGACTTCATCTGGCAAATACCCTACTTTTGCTTTTATAGCAGTAGGGTCATCCGATACTTTTAAACCATCTACAGAAACGAAGCCAGATGTAGGTTGAAGTAAACCCATAATCATTTTTAAAGTAGTTGTCTTCCCTGCCCCATTTGCACCAAGAAAACCGAACATAGATCCATCTGGAATATCAAGACAGAGATCATCAACTGCTATATGTTCATTAAATTTTCTAGTTAAATGGTTAATTTCTATCATTTATAGCTGCCCTTTTATACGTTTAGACCTATTATTCAGCAAAAATTCAGCATAGCTTGCCAATTCCGGAAATTCTTCAAAAGCTTTGAAAGTAAATTTATTATCCCAGAAATCTTTTAATCCGGAAAAGCCTGCTTTCTCGTATTCAGCAGCTGTCATAAGCATTTCCAGTTTATCTATAGCCTTTACGAAACGCCCTTCTACAGATGTTCCTTCTTCGAATTCCCTAAATAAAGCAAGACTTTCTTCCGTTGTATCCTTTCCTAAGGGAGAAAGTACATCTTCAATAGCCATGGTTTCCATTTCATCTTTGTTCTTAAAGTATTTCAAAGAAACATAAGGAATATCTCCTACCCTTGTTTCGCCTATTTCATGTACTATAGCAATAGAAACAGCTTTACTTCTATCAATATCTGCACTTATCAAAGACGAAAGATAATGAGTAAGGAAAACGACTCCGAAACAATGGTCAGCAATAGATTCGCCTTCGCGTATACCACGAAGCTGCCAACCTGTTCGACGAAGTTTCTTTAACGTCAGAAAATCGCGAAAAACTTTATCTAATTCTTCATTTTTAATATTCATAATATTAGCTCGCCAATAATCTATTTAAACTTATTAAAATATCAATCTGTTTTTAGAGATATAAGATATAAGATAGAAGATAGAAGATGGGAAGATGGAAGATGGAAGATGGAAGACTCAACTTTTCCACTTCAAAATTATTATGGAATAATAAACTAATATAGTTTTTTTATTAATAATTATTAAAAATCCCCCTTAATCCCCCTTTAAAAAGGGGGTAAGAACAAAAGGCAATACTAAAAAATAAAAGACTTGGGGGATTCCCAAGTCTTTTTATTCTTTCTAAATGTGGTTTACCCGAATAAAAGTGCAATAACACCACATACTATTATAAATAATCCGAGAAAACCATAAAAAACACGAGCCCCATCCCTACCGAATACCTTAACAAAAAATTCTGCTTTGCTGCTTTTCATAAACCAGTCATAGTCATTAGCAGCACAAATAATTGTTAGTATTCCTATAATTACAGCAAATATAGGAAAAGGAGACATACTCTTTAAATTACTTGTTTTCTATTTTTTCTTTAATAGCTTCAACAGCTTCAGATTTCTTTTCTTCAACCATAGTCTTAAGAGCATCTACGGCCTTTTCTTTTTCCTGATTAACAACAGCATTAATTTCTTCTTTTACAGTTGGAACTACTGATGTTTCAGCAGGTTTTGTTTCTTCAACAACAGGAGCTGGAGTTTCTACTGCTGCTGGAGCTAGAGTTTCTACTGGAGCCGGAGTAGCTGCTGCTGGAGCTGGAGTTTCTACTGGAGCTGGGGTAGCTGCTGCTGGAGCTGGAGTTGCTACTGGAGCTGGAGTTGCTGCTGCTGGAGCTGGAGTTTCTACTGGAGCCGGAGTAGCTGCTGCTGGAGCTGGAGTTGCTACTGGAGCCGGAGTAGCTGCTGCTGGAGCTGGAGTTGCTACTGGAGCCGGAGTAGCTGCTGCTGGAGCTGGAGTTGCTACTGGAGCCGGAGTAGCTGCTGCTGGAGCTGGAGTTGCTACTGGAGCTGGGGTAGCTGTTATTGGAGTCGGATCTGTAATTGGTGTAGCCATTGGCATAGTAGGAACAGCTGCACCGGTAACAGGGGCTTGAGTCTGAGGAGCTACTGGAGCTGGAGTTGCAGTAATAGGCTGAGAATTATAGCTTCTATTAAAATCAGCTTCTTTTTCCCAACCAGGACCCCAGAAAGCAATAATAGATGAAGTAACCATAAATATAATAGCTAATGCAGTTGTAAGCTTAGATATTTCGGTTGCACCGCCACGTTCACCAAATATAGTAGAAGAAGCACCACCACCGAATGCACCAGCCAAACCTTCTCCTTTATCAGCTTGGAAAAGGACAATTATTATCAAAGCAAAACAAACAAGAATATGAAAACCTTTAACGATTATCGCTATCATAAAAAACAAGACTCCTTTGAGTTCCGTACAAAAACATAGTTATAAGGGAATGAGTTTAACAATAGCTAGAAAATTTGTCAACTCTTTTTAAAAGTTTCCTTTACCAATTTACTAAGAGCTTGTCTCAAAACCCACAAACAAAAGTAATAATAGATAAAGCTACCTATTCATTATCCAATACTGATAGGCATTTAAAAAATTCATAAAAGGTTCCATTCCCAAATAAAAAGTTAATAGAAAACCTAAACAAAGATATGGGCCAAATGGAATATGATGACTCATAGGTCTATATGCCTTCTTGTTTTTTATACTGTCATAAATAATTCCAGATAAACCAAAAGAGGCACCTACAAAACTAGCTATTAAAACAGTAACGATTACTGGTTTCCAACCTGCCCATGCGCCCATTGCAGCCAATAGTTTAACATCACCACCACCCATACCGTCGGGCTTTTTAAAAACTACTTCTGAAACCTTACCCAGAAACATAAGGAAACCACCGCCGACAATAAAACCAATAAAAGAATCACTTAAAGATACATAGTAACTAAGCTTAAAACCACCCCATTTTAAAACAGCCCAACCAATAACAGCATAAATCAAACCAGCTTTGATTCCGTTCTTAGAAAGGCAATCAGGGATAATAAAGCATCTTATATCTACAACGGTTACAATTAAACAAGCTGATACAAAAAGCCATGAAACAAGAGCTTTTATCGAAAAACCAAACAAGTACACCCCTACTCCTGCCACAATAGCAGAAAGTGCTATATAAATTCTCTCTTGGGTTAAACCTGCATTACAGCAGCCGAACTCTTTCCCTTTTATGCAGGAAGGACAATTCAAGTAATCACAGTGAAATTTTTCGTGACTAGGCCAGGCTCTTATAGCCCAGCCTATATATTTTCCTAAATAAGCGCCAATAACTGCACCTATAAAGGCAAGACAGATAATCTGGCTCATTTTATCCAGCCATTTTTATTGAATACACGGCTCAAAATCTTAAAAACAAGTTTTGCAGCCAAGAAATCTGGAGCAATAAAACCAGGTATCGGAGCGAGTTCAACAACGTCGAAACCAACTACATTACGTTCTTCAACTACTTTAAGCAATATATCCATTGCTTGATACCAAGTCATTCCACCAGGTTCTGGAGTACCTGTAGCCGGCATAAGAGAACAATCGAACCCGTCAAGGTCAACAGTAATGTAAACATTTTCTGTTAATCTGTTCATGGCTTTATCAATCCATTTTTTTTCAGGATCTAATAATTCTTCTGCCCAAATAATTCCATCATGCCCAACTTTTTGTATAAATTCCCACTCATCAATACCTGTATTTCTAATACCAATCTGAGTTAACTTTGCATAATCCCAGCATCTTCTCATTGCACAAGCATGAGAGTTGTGAGATTTTTCATAAATATCACGCAAATCAGAGTGAGCATCTATCTGTAGAACGGAAAGATTTTTATATTTTTCACTGCAAGCCCTTACACAACCAGGTGTAAGACTATGTTCCCCGCCAATCATAACAGGAAACTTTCCATCTTTTAAAACTTTTCTAGTTGCGTTTTCTAAATTTTTGATTGTGTTTTCCGGACTGTTTACATCTATTTCTAGTTCTGGAAGAGTATGAACCCCATAAGTTAAAGGTTCACATTTTAAATCCAAATCAAATGGCTCAACCTGACGTGAAGCAGCGATTAATGCTGCAGGACCTTCTCGAGTTCCTGCACGATAAGAAGTAGTGCTATCGTAAGGAACAGGTATTATAACGGCTTTTGAATCTTCGTATCTGGAAACTTCATCATGAAGCCCCAAAAAGTTGTTAGACATTCTAAAATTCACTGAATCTAGAATCATAAAGACTCCTAGTAAAATAATTGTTATTTTGGATAATACCACACCTATTGAATTCGTCAATGGTTACATTCAAAAAAAATTGAAAAAATAAAAAATATAAAGTAACAACTCAAAAACAAAAATAATACTTTATAAAAAATATGCCGATATCTGAAATGTAGCTTTATAATATAAGTAGGAGAAGTGTAAATGTCTGCTTACAAAACTACATCTGAAAAAATCTTGGACAGGCTTGCAGAAGGGGCCAATTTTGCTGAATTAAAAAAAGAAAGCGGTTATGATAAAACCGATTTCTTAACAGCAGCACTATTTGGTGTGGCAGAACTGCATGAAGAATACAAAGAACTTGCCCAAAAGCACAGCCAGTTTAAAGAATATAATCTATGGTAAATAGTAAAAAAGCAGCCGAATAAAATCGACTGCCTTTTATTACTTAATTTACTGTATTTTGTATCTATTATTCAGAAAGATAACCGTAAATATAACCGGCAAAAGCACAAACGCTAATAACTAATGCCCACCAAATGAAACGAAATATAGACATATTTTTATCCTCCAACTGAATTAACTAAAGTTATGATATCATATGTTTATATGTTTGGTCAAAGAACTGGAACCTTTTTATGAAAAGAATAAAAACATTTATCCTAACATCAATATTAATGACGGTAACAGCTTATACTTTTGCCGAATTTGACAATACAAATATTCTGGTAGAACAAGCTGTAAATCATATATATCAGCAAAGATACAAACAAGCTCATTCTATTTTGAAAGAAGCTTATGAACAATCTCCAAGACATCCAGGGGTTCACTTTAATCTTGGACGTCTTTTTGAACTTACAGGCAATTATCAGGAAGCCTTAAAGGAATATCGTCTAGCAGCTTCTTTAGACCAATCAATGGTAGCAGCCAGAAGAGGCATGGCTAGATGTACTGTAGAATTAAAGAAAGCTTCGGTTGTCAATCCGCCTAGTGGCAGTCCCAGCAGCAAAGCAAACGGTTATGCAGCTCCTGTGGTTACTCAGAAAAGACCGAAACAGACAAATCAATACACTTTGCCTGAAAATCCTTATCCCAATCAGCCTAGCTATTCTGGCTATGACTCACCTACAGCTCCAGCCCCAGCTCCAAAACAACAAGTAAAGACCTCTGCTCCTATAGTAAGTCAAAACGGCGATGCTTTACAAACCAGCAAAGTTTATTCCAGCACAAGCAATCTGAATCTTCCTCCTTTACCACAAAGCGTAACAGTTAAGGCTTCAAGACCTTCTGGTGAAAATAAAGCAAAAACAATGCTAGATAACGGAGACACAGATGGTGCTATTAAACATCTAGAAAAGATACTTGAAAATAATCCTGATAGTCCTGAAGCTCACTATCTCATGGGCAAGGCTCTCAGCATGAAAAACAATCTTTTCGGTTCTATAAAGCATCTTGAAGAAGCTATCAGAGTAGATGAAAAATATTATGAAGCTTATTATTTACTTGGTAAGAACTATGCAAAAGTAAACTTAATGGAAGATGCAATCAAAAATTATCTTGTTTATTATGGTGTAAAGCCTCAGGCATCTGTCGCAGTTGAAATTGCCAGAATATATGAAAACATGGGAAATCAAGCTCAAGCAAATGATTTTTATATCAAAGCCAATACCATGAATCCTGGTAATTCCAATCTTCAAATGCAAGTTAATGAATCTTCTGTAAGTCTAGCTAATGACCTTTATCTTAGAGGGAATCATGCTTTCTCTATTAATCAGTTTAGAGAAGCAGCAAGCCTTTTTAATCAAGCTATTTCCACAAATAGCCTTCCAGATGGCGCAAGACGAGACGCGTTAAGAAAGCTTGAAATTGCAAAATTCCGGGTTAATGAAAGCAATCAGCAACTCGCTCCAATGCAGCAAGGCTTTGTTGAAACTCGCAAGAACTTTGCTCCAACTTCATTAAAATACTACCAATTATCTGATATTAACTATAAGAACAATTTTACAAATGCTATTTCAGTTGAGTGGACTGGTTATATAGCCAGAAGAATCACAAGATATGGCAGAGATTTCCTGTTAATGATAAAAGAATGTGATCGCGATGAATTGGAATACATGAACAAAATCGATAACGATTACAAACTTAACAAACATTTTAATAATCAACCGGTATTTTTGATTATGACCTCAAAAGGTGGTTTTCCTAATTTCATAAAGGAAAAAACAATGATAACCTTTACAGGAAGAACAGAATGGCAGTTCTACGAAATAATAAATGATATGGGTTCTATAGTCAGACTGCCTACTTTTGAGTATGTATCTGCTTTCCCAGTAAAAACAGCCCGAAGATAACATAAAACCGCTGGCCTAATGCCAGCGGTTTTATTGTTTTTAGTTAGAATTCCCTCTTCTATCTTAAATCTCTCGTTTTTCAATTCTCTTTTTTTTGAAAGCGGACAGTCTGCTTGCTCAAACTTATTCTCCTCCGCGGTCTCTGTAAATATGTACCTTCGAATAAACTCTGAGGGAACGAGCCTTGTGCGGAGAATAGAGGTCTCGCGTCTGCTGTCCGCTCTATTGCATTGCTGCTCTGCGCTCTCATTTCTTCTATCTTCTATCTTATATCTTATTTCTTATATCTTATTTCTCCAAGCTATGCTTGGTTATAGACTTCTCTCTTGCCAGAAGTAGCAAAAATAATTATTCCTGAAACAATAAAACATATTGCAAGACACTGACTAGAAGTCATCCCAAAACAATCGAAAGGATTGAGTCTGATAAACTCAATAAAAAACCTAGCTATTCCAAACCAAACAAGAAAAAATGCAAACTTATGACCTTTCCCTATTTTCCACCAGGTTCCATAAAGCAAAATCATACAAAGAATAAAAGAGAGTGAAGATTCATATAAAGGAGTCGGATGAACCGGAATATCCGCGGGAATTGGCTCATTAGGGAAAATTTCTTTATATTTGGATACCAACATAGTATTGGTACTGCTTAAAGTAGGAACAATTCCCTTCGGAAATGTCATTGCCCAAGGTAATTTACAAGGAATACCATAACAGCCATCTCCTGCAAAAATACAGCCTAATCTTCCTAATACGTAACCCCAAGCAAGACCAGGAGCATATAAATCAGCTAACTTAAAGAAGGGCTCACCAGATTTTTTTACTCTCCACATGCATAACCCAAAAGCCATTACATAACCACCAAGAACAGAAAAACCTGTAGTAGAAAAAAGTAAAGTGTGAATTGGATTAGCCAAGAATTCAGGAATATTTTCTAAAACATACATTATTCTTGAGCCAACCATGCCGCCAAAAATAGCTAAAAAATGTAAATCCCAAGCTAAATCAACACTAACACCAGCTTTTTTAAACTGTCTATTAACCAATAAAAAACCAGTCAGAAAAGCTGTTGCCAGCATTACGCCGTAGGAGCCTATTCTAATAGAGCCAATTTGAAATAATATAGGATGCATAATGAGGTTAAAGTATCATAAAAAAAGTAAGCTTTCAACCTATTCTATCTAGCTTCAAAAAGCTATATCTAATCTTCATTGCTCAAATCTTTAATATCTGTATCATTATTTTTTGTTTCAACTACAAGATTAGCAATTATATTGGCTAAAGTATTAGGATTATGTCTTAACAAATCAGATTCTGAAAGTAAATCTGCAGCGACAACTCTTATTCCAAGTTCTTCTATTTTCTTTACCGTAGGCGGAACCCAATACTGATTCTTAGCCTCGTATTTAGTCATAAGATTTTTTGCAGCTCTTCTCGAATTAACAATCACAACGTCAAGCTTATCCAAACCTGTTTTATCAAGTATTGTTTTAACATGGTCAAGAGCATTAAAATCATCGGTTTCACCAGGTTGAGTCATAACATTACATATATAAACAACTGTCGCCTCACTTTTATTAATATGCTCAACAACGCCAGGAACAAGCAAATTAGGAATTACACTAGTATAAAGGCTACCAGGACCTAGAATAATCATATTCGCATCGTCTATAGCGCTTAAAGCTTCTTGGTTGGGCTCTGGGGAAACTGGCACAAGAGACATTTTAGCTATACGCTTCTTTACTTCACATATAGCTGTTTCGCCAACCATTTCAGTTCCGTCTTCAAAATCGGCATGAAGTTGAACGTTGTCATTGGTTACAGGTACAACATGACCTTTTATAGCAAGAATACTGCTTACTTCACGGACAGCACTACTGAAATCTCCAATAACTCCTGTCATAGCAGCAATAAACAGGTTACCAAAGCTATGCCCTTCAATATCTCCACCTTCAGAAAACCTATATTGGAAAAGTCTGGAAAGCAAACTTTCAGATCTTGACAAAGCAACGATACAGTTTCTTATGTCACCTGGTGGAAGAATCTGTAAATCCTTTCTGAGTCGACCAGAAGAACCACCATCATCGGTTACTGTTACAACCGCGGTAAGTCTTACATCAACTTCTTTCAAACCTTTTAAAAGAGAACTTAAACCAGTTCCACCGCCCAAAGCAACCAACGAAGGTCTTTCATCTTTTCTATTTCTGTGGAAAACAAATTCTTTAAGTTTGGTTGATAGTTCTGAATCTCTACTATCAAGAATTTCAAATGCTAATTTAAAACCTTTATAAAACCAGAAACTACTTATAAGCATTGCTGTAAATGCAGTAAAAGCTAAAGCCATAGGATGAAAAGATCTTAAGGTTTCAACAGTTGCAGGCGCAAGCATTAAAACAGACAATGAAAAAATAGTAAAACCGAACCCCATAATCAGTAAGCCAAGCCCCAAATAAGCAACCCATCTGCGAGCTCTAACCTTATGATTAATTAATCGGCGAAGGCTGAAATGCATTATATGTCTCCGGCCATTTTAGCCTTTAGCTGCCTTGAAAAACGTTCTGCACTCATTATGCCCATTCTGCGCAAATAGAAGTTCATTGCCGCAGTTTCAACAACGACAGCAAGATTTCTCCCTTCCCTAACAGGAATTGTAGTCGACGGAATCTCAACTTTTAAAAATTTAACCGTTCGCTGAAAGATTCCAAGTCGGTCGTATTCTTTATTATCATCCCATTTTTCAAGATTAATAACCATGTCTACATTCTTTTCGTCAGCTGTTGCTGCAATACCGAAAAGAGAACGTATATCAATAATACCTAAACCGCGAATCTCCATATGATGTCTTATCATATCATCTGGAGAACCTACTATTTTGGTATCACTTATCTTCATTAACTGAACCGCATCATCTGCAACCAGTCTATGACCTCGTTTTATCAATTCTAGGGCACATTCACTTTTCCCTATTCCTGATGCCCCCATAATGAGGATACCTACACCGTATACTTCTACAAAAACTCCGTGTACACTTTTTCTAGGAGCAAATCTATTATGCAAATAACTTGAAAGTTCATAAATAAATTCACCCGTTCTAGCAGGAGTTCTCAACAGAGGAATACTCTTCTGGTTACAAAGTTCAATTAACTCATCTAATACCAGCAAATCATCAGTAATAATTATACAGGGAATATTAAAAAATAATAGCTGACGCAATCTTACTTTTCTTGTTTCTGCCTGTTGTTCACCAAGATAAGCAAGCTCGGTACGACCTAGAACAATAATTCGTTCGTATCCAAAATGTTCAAAAAAACCAGCTAACTCAAGCCCAGGACGGTGAACTTCTGAAGATATTATCTTACGGTCTAGCCCTTCTTTGCCTGCGACAACAATTAGATTTTGATCTTGTACTATTTCTCTGACCAATATCAGAGCCATAAAACATCCCTCTTATATTTATTTTGTCTTTCAATATCTTGAACGGCGTACAATCTATCTTACACTCTTTTTTATTTCTATGCAATAATTTATGGGTCAGTTATAGGTCAACATAAAGAATTAAAGACTTGACTTTTTATAATATTTTTAATATTAGTCTTCATAGTAGATGTATGATGATTTCAAGAATTAATTATAAAAATAAGGTTTTATTCAGATTTACAGCTTTATTAACTGTAATAACTCTTATTTTTTATCTTTTTCTTTTTTCTTTACCCCATGATTTACACTGTTCGAAAGATTCAGATTCAGTTTTTACTAATTTTATAGAAGCAATTGAAAAATCTCATCATGAAGATTTTTCTAAAGATTCAAATAATAAAGAAGATTCAAAACAGAGACATAACCAAGATAACTGTCCTATTTGTAATCTTTCATATTTTAATGGATTATATGCTTGTGAATTATCAATTCAACCTATAAATTTACAAGCAACAACTGAAAAGCCTATTTATAAAATACAAATGGGCTTTTCTTCTTTTACATATTTAAAATTCTTTTTACGTTCGCCCCCTTCTTATATAAGTTGAAAATTGAAAACTGAAAAAAGTAGTTGTTAAAGTCCGTTTTTTTTGTTTAATCAAAGCAAAATATAAATACATTCCAAAAACATAAGCAATTGGGATAGCTGTCTCTATAACTGTAACCAATAGCAGTATGCAAGAGATTACAGATATGATAACCGTTACTGGAATGTCATAAAGTGACAAGTAGACAACAAAACAGTCTTCGGACTCAACTATCTACAGCTTAATAAACTTCTCGAAAATCCCCCTGTCTGCTTAACAGACTTTCCCCCTTTGAAAAAGGGGGTAGATTTCCTAGAAATAAAGGCTTTTTAAAGTCTCAACTTTCAGTTTTTACTTTCAGTTCTCAATTCTCAACTCTCAATTCATTGTTTATCTTTTCCACAACACAGCTGTCTTGCTAAGTAAAGCTCAGCTAAATAACAGCACATTTTGCTGTGTAACGTAAAAAAGGAATTCTTATGAAAAAAATTATATTTACTTTATTACTATGCTTATTAAGCTCAATGCTTTTAGCTAATGAAGAAGCAAAGAGCTCATCAAATAACGATAACACACTTGAAGAAATTCAACAGATGAAAGAAAGTATAAAAGTTCTTTCCCAAAATCTTGAAGCTATGCAAAAGAAATTGGAAGAAGCAGAAGAACGCTTGAAACAACAGGAAACAAAGACATCAAAATCTGCTCAACCAGCAGTTTATCAGAATCAAAACCCGGATATTAGTGCTGCTGTTATGTTTAGGTATATGGGAACTCGTGATAAAAGAGATACTAGACGTAACACGTTAAAACTTGACGGAACAGAACTTAATTTTACAAAAGCTGTCAGCCCTTACACAAAAGGTACAGTCACACTTGGATTTCATGATGATGAAGTTCATGTTGAAGAAGCTTATGCTGACATCAACAATTCATTGCCAATGGAATTAGACTTAAGAGTTGGTCGAATGCTAGCAAATACAGGGTATATAAATCCATTGCATTCTCATGACTGGCCATTTGTTTGTATGCCATTTCCAAACCAGTATTTCTATGGGGGCGAACATGGCTATGTTGATGACGGTATAATCTTAGGTAAAAACTTTTATATCAATGATGATACCTATGCTAGAGCTGCTTTTAATGTATTTAACGGCAACAATACTACAATGTTTAACGATGGACAGACCAAAGTTATTGGTGGGAAACTCACTTATAACGTATTTTTCAATGACCAGCGAGATGATTTACAAGCCGACTTCAACTATAACCAAGGTGCTTATGATGACAGAGGCGATTTTAAAGCTAAAGTTTATTCTGCTGACCTAGTTTATAGACATAGAATCAACCAGTTCGACAAAATCACTCTTTTTGGCGAATATGTTAAATCTATTAGAGAAATGCCTATTGGTGCTGATTTAGACGCTTACGGTTATTATGCCGCCGCTATTTACAAATTCAAACGCGACTATAACTGGCATATAGGTTTGGAATATGACTATTCGGAAAAACCAACAGATAATACCAAAGCAACCAAAGCTAAATCAATTTTTGCTGGTTGGTGGCTCACAGAAAACGATAGATTACAGCTACAATTCAGACAAATTGATGACCCGTTCAAGGGCAGACACAACAATGAAATATGGCTGCAATTTATCTGGGGTATCGGACCTCATAAGCCCCATCTGTCTAACTTCTAGAGATAAGAGATTAGAGTGAGAGAGATAAGAGGATTGTTTAGTTCTCAAACTAGCGATAATTAGCAATAAATAGATAGCTTACAAAGCCAACAATTCTCTTACCTCTTACCTCTTGCCTCTTACCTCTCATCTCTTAAAAACTTAAATAAAAGGTAGAAAACAATGAAAAATAACAAATATACAAAAGCATTAATAATATTGGTAGCTATCTGCTACTCAACATTCTTATTCGGGTGCAATTCCAAGACGGATTACACAGTATATCCAAACGGTCACGCCTACGCTGACGGAACAGATACTGCTGAAGAAGGTCACCACCATCATCATGACGATGAAGATGAAGATGAAGACGAAGACCATGACGACCATGATGATTAATGAATAGTAAACAATAGCGGACAGCAGACGAGAAACCTCAAAAAAGAGAGCAGAGATAAAAAATGAAAGAAGTCTACACATTCGTCATAAAAAGTATAGCGTATGGGCTTTAGCCCTGAAAGCTATACGTTTATGACAATGGGTAGACTGTACAAAGCAAATAACTGTTTGACTAATTTAAAGGAGTAAAACCATGAAAAAATATATCGCTTTATTATCAGTAATAATGATTATATTCTCAACTAGTACATCATTCGCAAAAGTAAAAGTAGTAACAACTCTTTCAGACCTTAATGCCATAGTAAAAGAAGTTGGTGGTGATAAAGTTGATTCTATGCATTTAGCAAAACCAAGTGATGACCCACATCAAATAGAACCAAAACCAACTTTTTTAAGAAACTTGTCTAAGGCTGATTTACTATTTCTAGTTGGTATGGACTTAGAAATCTGGTTACAGCCCTTAATAGATTCTTCTCATAACATGAAAATTCAAAAGGGTCAGAATGGATATGTAGACTGCTCTACTGTAATCAGCCCTAAGGAAGTTCCAACAACAAGAGTGACCCCAGAATTAGGCGATGTTCACCCTCTTGGGAATCCTCACTATTGGCTGGACCCCAATAATGCAATATTAATAGCTGAACTGGCTTATAAAAAGCTTTCTCAAGTAGATTCTCAAAATGAAAAATATTATGCTGAAAACTTTTCTAAATTTAAAAACGCAGTTGAAGAAAGAATAATAACTTGGAAAAACCAGATAGGTTCTGTACCGAACAAGAAAATTGTTTGTCAACACAGTTCCTGGATATACTTCACTGATTTTACTGGCTTAGAAATTGTCGGATATGTTGAATCAAGACCAGGAATCCCTCCAACAGCAAAGGAAATAATGACCCTAACTAATCTGATGAATGATAAAGGCTGCAAAAACATAATTAGTGAAAGCTACCAAAACAAGAAGTTCCCCAATATGGTCGCCAGTAAAATTCAAGGCAAAGTAATATCACTTCCTGCTTCTACTGGTGCTGTAAAAGGAACCGAAACCTATATTCAGTTCATTGATTACTTAATAAATAAACTAACAGAGGAGTTGAAATAAAATGGAAAAGTCTTTTGTTTCTTGCAAAAATCTGTCTGTTGGCTACTCAGATAAGGTTTTAATAAAAGATATTAATATAACCATAGAAAAGAACGCAAACATCGGTCTAATCGGTGAAAATGGTTCTGGAAAAACAACTTTATTAAAAACTTTATTGGGAATAATAAAACCAGTTAGCGGAGAAGTGGAAATAGCCAAAAACAATACTATTTCTTACATTCCTCAAATACGAGAAACAGAAGACTTATTGCCTTTTTCTGTCGAAGAAATATTAGAAATGGGCTTAAGCAGACAGCTAAAACCTTGGCAGTCTGCTTTGCCCCGTTTTAAAGATAAGTTCGATTCAATTCTAGAAAGAGTTTCCTTGACCGAATATAAAAAGCATCTGTTTAAAAATCTTTCTGGTGGTCAAAAGCAGCGAATTATGCTTGCTCAAGCTCTGATTAGCTCACCTGAAGCAATAATTCTAGATGAACCAACTCAAGGGTTGGATGTTTATCAACGCAAAAACTTTATGAAACTCTTAAAAGAAATTAAGCAGGAAAAAGAATTTGCTCTAATTCTTGTTTCTCATATATTCGACGATTTCAAAGGAATGAATTTCACTATTTACCGAGTCGAGAACGAATCTCTGAATCAGATTGATCTAAAACAATTAGGAATTTAGCCTACCCATTGTCAAAAACGTATAGCTTTCAGGAGCTCCTCAATCATTCCTTCTTACATCTTATATCTTAGATCTTAAATCTTATATCTTATATCTTATATCTAAAAAAGGTTAATCATGAACGAAATAATAGAATCTCTAAAATTTTTCTTAGCAGCTTTTTATGTCGTAATCATAGCTTCAGCATCTTTATCCAATTCCGGAATATTCTTGTATCAGAGACGTTCACTTTTTCTTGGTGCTGCTTTGCCTCAAATCGCAGGATTTGGGCTTTTAATATCTGCTTTATTTACGGAAAATAAGATAATAACTTATGCAGTAGTCTTAGTTCTCTGTGTCTTAATACTTGGCTGGCATTCCAGCAAAGGTTCCGTAAGACTTGAAAACGATGCTTTTATAGGCATAGGCTTTGCTGTTTCTATGGCAGGAAGTCTGCTAATCATGGCTAAGAGCAGTGCTGAAACACACGCTTATGAATCAATGTTCAAAGGCGGAATACTAGCTTCTGTTCCTAAAGATATATATTTTACTGCAGCTATTTGTATTCCAGCTCTTTTGCTTCTGACTATATTTAAAAGACGTTTGCTGATGGTTAATATGGCTCCTGTTCAAGCAGAATTGAATGGTTTAAACAAGTGGCGAATATACGAATATTTACAATTTATCTGTATTTCGGCAACAATAATAATCAGCATGGAAAGTCTCGGCACAATGGGAACATTTGCATTTCTGCTTTTCCCAGTGATTACTCTTTGCCCATTTGCTAAAAATGCTAATTGTTTGTTCTACTTATGTCCACTATTAGGAATTATAGCTGGTGTCAGTGGTTTATATGTTTCTATAGAATATGATTTGCCAGCAGGTCCATCTATTGTTGGAGTTCTTTTTATATTGTGGATTCTAGCAACTATATTGAAAAGGGTAATTAAGTTAAGATAATTGAGGTTTATCCTCTTCTTGTCTTTCTGAATTAGGAGTATAGAACTTTTTATTGTTTTTCATAAAACGCTGAATCATACGAATATCAGAAATAAGTTTTGGATAGTCTTTGGGCCATAAAGGCTTATCTGTAATAATAAAAAATGCATTCGCTTTTCCGCAGATTCTATAGCCTTTATCAACAAAACTCATGAAATTACTTCTAATATTCTTAGTAAAAAGATCTCTAACAAGCATATTTTCATTACTAGATAACCACCAGGCATCTGAAAATTCTTTATCATCAACAAAATCTATATCCTCTGTCTGATTCATCCCTAACACTTCAACAGCTTTTTCTTTTAATGTTTCACGCAATAAATCAAAATCTGGCAAATTAAAACAGTCGTCATATAAAACGCAAAGAGTACTTTCTCTTCTTTTTCTAATATACCTTTTACTACTATTGCGGCTATGGTTTTCTACAGATATATCCCAGTGAAATTCACCAACATAAATATCTCCATTTTCTTTATCTGGCTTTTCAATAACATTACAAAAGTTAGGATCAATCATTTCCGAAAAACATCTCAAATTTCCACAATCTTTAATAAATTTATCAAAGTATTGCCTAAAGGATAATTTATTCCGTTTAGCATATTGAGCAGCTTCTTTAGCTCTTTTTTCCCTCTCATTACCTTTTCTAACATCATTAATAAATAATAAAACAAAAAATAATATTAATGCTGCAAAGAATATATATATACCAAAATTTTCACTCATTTAAATTACCCCAATAAAGAATAATATAAAATAGAATAACATAAATGGGCTAAAATGGAAAAGCCCCGAACGTTCTGCGTTCGGGGCTTTATAGACCTGGCGGCGACTGACTCTCCCACGGAGCTGCCCCCGCAGTACCATTAGCGTCTTAGAGCTTAACTGCTGAGTTCGGAATGGGATCAGGTGTTTCCTCCAGACTGTAACCACCAGGAAAATTGTTTATAAACAGAA
>JAFPZP010000053.1 GCA_017417215.1 Candidatus Rifleibacteriota bacterium
CCTTTCTCAAAGGGGAAAGATTGCGTAAGCAATCCAGGGGATTTTTGAGAAGTTTATCAAGCAGTACAAAGTTAAGTCCGAAGACTATTTTTTTTATTAAAAATCTCCCTGTCAGCTACATAGTAGCTGACATCCCTCTTTAACAAAGAGGGTATTTATGGCAATCTTCCCACAGCGTAGCCTTTGCTTTGGTCTTGCAAATATTTCTAAAAATATTTATAATTTAATGTGTACAAATCATTCAAACACAAATCTGCAAAGGTTTTCAAAGCCATAAAATGTCAGGTAAAGTCAGATTATATCTTCTATCTTTTTTTACTGTCTTTTGTGCAGTCATTTTTTTCTATCTTACTGGCTGCTGTTCCAAAGGCGGCGGTGGTTTTGTTATAAGTAATGTGGGTGGAAATAATCAGTTTGAGCCCAAATATCTTGATATATATGTAAATAAAGAAGATGGTTCAGTTGCTAAAACTCTAGCCCCTTCTGGCAGATTAAGTATTGAAGCTCCAGAAAATACTTTCCATGAAGATGTTGTTATACATTTGGTTGAAAACAGGGCTATGGGCAATGAAAGCGAAATTTTCACGGTTAGTTCTTTTATATATGCAATAAGACCTGATAGAGAAGAAAAAACTGTTAAGATGCAGAATAATCCTTTGATTCTGACTTTCTCTAATGAGGAAAGATTAGAAGGGGCAGAAAACTACTATATAGGCATCAAAGAAATCGGCGGCAAGGAATGGCAATTTGACAATGTTTATTCCTCTACTAATCCCATGATAAATTCCAATGGACCAAAAGGCTCTTTCCAATACAAACTTTATAAAGATAATGTTCTTGTGGCTCTGTTTGCTGATTTCAACAATAACATCAAAGATAAGCCCAAAGTTCTTTCTATGGTTGCCAGCATGCCTCATAATATCATAGAAACTTTGGAAGGCAGATATAATGAAAATGCTATTGTAAAACTCAGTTTTATCGGAGATAATCTGGCAAGTCTCAAAGCTGACGATTATCGAATAAGACTTCGATACGCTAATTCCGCAAACAATCAGGTTTATATAAAAATAGACGGTAAAAATGCAGCTTATTATTCTGATACAACTAGTAAATATGAGGCTTTTGGTAAGCTTTACGCCCATGATTTCGATTTTGTTCCAAATGCAGCCAGCTATTCGGCAAACGTAACACCTGAACTATCATTTACCATAAATTTTAAGAATTTACAGGTAGAAGATTTTGCAAATGATTTTATAATCGAGGTTTTTAAAAACACTAATAATGTTCTTCCGTTCAACTGTTCAACTATTCTTCATTTTGATACGAAAGAAAAAGAGCCCGACCCCGAGCCACAACCAGGTCCAGAACCAGAACCACAACCTCAACCAGGGCCCGAACCAGTTATACAACCGCAAAATATTGCTTTTGAGATAGCTTCTAATCCAACTAATATTATTGATGCTGAAAAAAATCTCTATTATTTAAAGCCCACATTTTCTATAAGTCCAAGTCCCAGCTTTGACTTTAATGATGATGAAAAGACTGCGATAGCCAGTGCTGTAACAGTTCTTGGTGCAGATAATTCCATTCTGACAAAAGCATGGAATAATGGAACCCTTGTTTTGACTTTTAACCAAAACCTTAGTTCCAATACAGAATATACTCTTAAAATGGATGCTATAAGCAACCTTGAAAGACTCTCTGTCGAACCTTTCGAGCCTTTGGTTTTCAAGACGACTAACGATTATTATATTGCTTTAAGTCCGGATAATGACAATGTATTTGTTAACGAAAACAATCTTTATCATTGTCGACCAGGTTTTAAAATAACATCAAATATAGATCTGAATGATGCTGATAAAGCAAAAATTGCCAGTGCTGTTACTGTAGTTGGGGCTGAAGAAGCTAATGTTTCAAAGTTATGGGAAAATGACAGTCTTATTATCAGTTTCAATCAGAATTTGGCTCAGAATACCGAATATTCAGTTGCTATAACTGAAATACCCGAAATAGAAGGCAAAAGCTTTGTGACTTTCCAGCCTTTTGTCTTCAAAACTATAGGAGCTCTTAACTTAACATTGACAGCCGATAACGATAATATTTACACGGCTATGTCACCTCTTTATCAGTGCAGACCGGCTTTCACGATAACACCAAGTATGCCTCTCGGAGAAGCTGATAGAACAAAGATTGCAAATGCTGTAACTCTTTCTAATGCGGCTAATGTTGTTAAAGATTGGAACAATGAAGGCAGTCTCAGAATAACTTTCAGCCAGAATTTAAATTCTGGAACAGATTTTACTTTATCTATGGCTGCAGTTAATGATATCAAAGGGGTAACTGTTACACCTTTTGCAAATTTCAATTTTACAACAGTTGGAAATCTGGGCTTTACCATTACTCCTGATGCGAATAATGTTTATACTGCTCTGGCACCACTTTATCATTGTCAACCACGTTTTACAATAACTCCAAGTATTACTTTGAATGATACAGACAAAACCAATATTGAAAACGCAGTATCGGTTATTAATTCAAATGTTACTTCAAAAGCCTGGAATGGAAACGATTTGATAATAACTTTTTCGGACAGTCTTACTCCAAATACGGCCTATACGCTGTCTATGGCTGCTGTAAGCGGAATGGATAACATAAACATTACTACTTTTAATGACCAGGCATTCACTACTATTCCACAGCTTACTTTTGGTATAACATCTGCTGATACAAATGTTTTCTATGGCAGCAAATATCATTGTAATCCTGTATTTACGATTACTCCAAGTTTTGCTCTTAATAGCGGAGATAAAACTACTATAGAAAATGCGATTTCTGTTTCTGGGGTTAATTCCAATAATTTAAGCAAAACATGGAATGGCAACAACCTGACTTTGGGCTTTAATCAGTATATAGCAACCAGCACAGATTTCACTATTTCCATGTCGGCTATAGACAGTTTAACTGGTGTAAAAGTTACTAGTTTGGATGACTTTGATTTTTCTACTATTCCTGATTTAATAGTTACCCTTGCAACTTCAAGCACTACTCTCGTGAAAAAAGCTGCTTCTACCACTGTTCTTCTGGTAAATGGTAAGAATTACTGTTATTGCAGCGATTCTAGTTTTACTATTTCCACAAATATGACTTTAGATAGCACTAATAAGGCTAAAATATTCGAAGCCATTTCCCTTACTGGCATTGATTCTGGTCTTGTTAGCAAAAGTTGGAATGGTGAAAAAGTTTCAATCAGCTTTAACTCTGAATTGACTGCAAGCACAAGCTTCTCTATTCAAATGGCGGCAATAGATGACATAAACGGAGTAACGGTAAAGCCTTTTTCTACTTATAACTGTACTACCTTTTTCCATAAAGGAAAAGGAACTGATACTGACCCGTTCACGGTATATACTCCTGCTCAGTTAGCCTGCTTAGACTTATACCCTGGCGAAACTTATTACTACAAGCAGATGGAAAATTTAGACCTTTCTATTTATGACAATTGGAAGCCCATAGGTAGTTCTACTGAGAATTTACGATTTTGGGGAAGCTATAATGGGAATAACAAAAAGATTTCAAATGCTTCTATAAATCATCCTGATGACAATAATGTTGGATTATTCTGTTATACAGACCGTTCATATAATACCCATGGTTCAATAGAAAATTTGACATTAGAAAATTTTAACGTTAATGGATATAACGGAGTTGGAGCATTAGCGGGTTATGCTATGAGGTGTGAGTTAAAGAATATCCAAATTAAGAATAGTACTGTTAATGGTGATAATAGAGTTGGCGGTGCGGCAGGATATGCTATTACTAATTATGACAAAGTATTAAATGTTACTGCTGAAAATATTACTGTAACATCAAGAAGTGATGCTGGAGGTTTATTTGGTTATAATCAGAACAATACAAAAGAAAACTGTGGTGTTAATAACTCAAATATAACAGCTACAGGTGGAAGCTGTGGTGGATTATTTGCATACTCAACGAATTATACAGAAATATCAACAAATTGTTATGTAAGAAATAGTACAATTAGAGCTAAGGGTTATTGTGGCGGTTATGCAGGTATAGTTACAAATTCAATTAATTCTTCAAATTATCAATTTAATAGTTGTTCTGTTGAAAATTGTAAAATTATCAGAGAAAATGAAGGTAATTACACTGGTGGTTTTATTGGATATGATAATTCCACGTTATTAGGGACATATCAATCTTGCGTTGTGACAGATGTTACCATTAACTCACTTGGTAGTCATGTCGGTGGTTTTGCCGGTTTATCTACAAGTAATATAAATTCTTGTTCTGTTGCCAGTGTTAGTATTGATGCTGCAAAAGATTACGTAGGCGGTCTTGTTGGCTATTCTAACGGTGGTAATATAAATTCTAGTTATTCTGAAGAAGCTAAAATAAATGCAAAACAACATTCTGTAGGCGGTCTTGTTGGAAGAGCAGCTTCTAATAGCAATATAGAAAATTGCTATGTTTCAAAGGCAAATATTAAAGTTGATGACGCTAGCCAGAATAGACAGTGCTATGGTGGATTAGTCGGCCAATCTGGAGGAACTATAACAAAATGTTATGTCGATCAAAGCAGTATAGACTCTTTCCAGCAGGTTGGAGGTCTAGTTGGTTATACTATAGAAGGTTCTATCAGTAAATGTTTTGTAAAAGACACCACTGTTAAGGCATATAATTTTGGTGCGGGTGGTATTACTGCTGCTTTGTTTTCACAAGCTCAACTTGATTCTTGTTATGTAAAAGGTTCAAATATATCTTTTACTGTAGATGCTTCTGCTGATAATCATACTATAGGTGGTTTAGTTGGTTCAAATACAGCAACCATCAGTAATTGCTATCTATATAATTCAACTGTTAGTGGCAAAACAGATTATGGTGCACTAATAGGTTCTAATGAAGGAAATGGCTCTGTTTCAGACTGCTTTATTACTGATGATTATGCAATCCTGATAGAAAATGATGTTAGTTCAATTTCTACGACAAACTGTTATTCCAATGTAACAAACTCAGGCACTTTCAATGGCGAAACTTGGTCAACAACAAGTGCCTGGTCGAGTTATGATACAATATCATTCCCACCGCAGCTGTCAGAATTACCAGAACCTTGAGGGAAAACGAAGATCTGCCCCCACGAAGGTGGGGGAAGTGTCTGCCGAAGGCAGACGAAAGGGGGAGCAATGCTTAAGCATTGCGTTAAAACTTAGAATTTACGCAAAGCTAACGCTTTGCTCCCCCCTCAGCTTCACTACGTTCAGCAGTTCCCCCGCAAACAGGGGAGCATCATTAGAAGGGCTATTATCTCAGATAATCCGGGTTAGCTATTGACGGCATACCGCGAAGCTGAGGCAGGTTGTAGCCAGAATTGAATACCCAGCTGCTGAGGTTAAAACCTACATGTTTGTTTACTGTCCAGAATTTGTTTCTTGTCTTAGAACCATAGAATGAGTTTTTAGCAATGCTTTCGCCGTTGCGGCCTTCCTTAGAAAATTCACCACCGCCGAAACCGCCTTCTGACAGATTTCTGTTGTTTATATCTCTGATGAATTCCCATGCATAACATCTTATGAAAGCACTGTTTTTGGCTTGTCCAGCAATTCTTCCTTGATTTTGCCCGCAAATCTTGCTGTTCAAAGCTATACAGCCTTTAATTTCGCCGCCGTTGATGTAACCAGCAATTCCGCCTACATAGCTTGTCCCAATTCTAGCAGTCTGTAGAAAACCTGTGCTATAACAGTTCTGCATCTTTGATCTTTCAGCTTGAGCTATTATTCCACCAATAGAACTATTTTGACCGGAGGCAGTAATAGTTGCACTGGTGTGACAGTCTGTAATTGTTGAGTCTTCGGCATAACCAATCAAACCGCCGATAGTAGTGTCTTTTACATCAGAGTTGATGTTGATGCTGGTTAGAGATTTTCTTATTGAAGTATAATTTGTTGTATAGCCGATTAGACCGCCAATATAATTGTTGGCTTTAATGCTTCCTTCTGCATAACACTGGAAAATTCTTGCATTAGAGCAGTAACCGGCAAGAATACCACAGTAATCATTAGCTATTATTCCGTTAGGCGCTAAAGTTATTTTAATATTTCTAACAGAGCCGTTTTTGATGCAACCGAATAAACCTTGATAATTTTCATTAGCTGCATTTATAGAGAGATTACGAATGGTTCTGCTGTTGCCATCGAAGAATCCGTTGAATGGTTCTTCATTGTCACCGAGTGCAAGCCAGTTTTGCCCTGGATAATTGTTCAAATCCAAATCACAGCCTAGTTTGAAGAATCGGCGCTTGTAATCTCGAACTTTGTCTAACTGATTTACGTGCGTAATTATATATGGGTTAGCTGAAGTTCCGTTCCCACCAGAGAAAGGTGAATTATAGCCGTCTTGAGGAAGAGCAATATATACAAGCTGGTCTTCTGTTGCATAATGCACTCCTTCGTCATCATAGCAGGTTGTTCTGAAAATTAAAGCATTAGGAATGTCTTTTATATTGGTGTTTTCAAAGCCAAGCCATACAGCATAGCTAATAGAACTGTTGTCATAATATTTTTCGAAATTACTCAAGTCTATGCTGCAGAAACTATAATTTCCTGCTGTTGTAAATGGAATATTCTGAACGAAGACTTTATCTTTTTCATAAAACTTATAAATACTTACAGATACAGAAGTTTGGGGCTGTATGATTGTCATTGTTTGAGAAGAAAATCTAGAGTTTCTTCCATTAGTTGGGAAAATATGAGCTGAGACAGCAAAGCCATCGCTGTCTGAAAGTGTTGCATAATGAGGATTAGCAGGCTTGTTTGCTGAATCCAGACTGCATGACATCATGAAGCTGTTTATTGAATTAGAACTATAAGAAGTATCTGCTATAAGAGCAATCTTGTCATAAAGAGCACAGGAATTGATTTCTCCTATAACCATACCATAGGTGTTTGTGGTGATTGTAGGTATGAAATATACTTCGTTTCCGAGCTTAACAAGCATGAATATGCGGCTTCCGTTAGGAACAGGGCCTTTTGCCAGAAGAGCATATTTTATAGGAAGCGCAGAATACTGATTCATGCCTGTTGCTTTTATATCATATAGGTCGGAAACAGCAATAAATCTATTGCTATAATTTTTAACATTTGTCAGCATTTCTCTTATTGCTGCACCTGGATCTAGTTTAGTTACTTCAATAGAAGATTTTTCTGCCATTGCTCCAGAGTCGGCAGAGATGTTTATCCCTTGAGTAGGTAAGTTCCCTAAGTTCATCTGAATTCCACTTGTTGGAAAATCCTGACGTATAGGTGGCATTGGAGGAGGTGGGGGTGGAAGTTGGGGTTGTTGAGGCTGCTGAGGTGGTGTGTTAGGCTTGGAAGGATACTGAGTTGTCTGGTGGTGTGGTGGATTGGGGTGATTGGGTTGACTCTGCCTGTTTGGATAATGCTGTGCACTAAGCATGCCAGTGATGAGAACGAATAGAAGAGAGAATATAATTATGGATTGTTTGCTCATTTGTTTCCCCGATGTTTTTAAATTTGCCGTATTTTACCACAATATTTCTGTTTGTACGAGAGGGTAAACAAAAACAAAAACAAAAATA
>JAFPZP010000054.1 GCA_017417215.1 Candidatus Rifleibacteriota bacterium
AATTAACGATTATATATATTACTATAATAATCATCGTATAAAAATGAAATTAAAAGGCTTAAGCCCTGTAGAATATAGAACTCAAGCCTGTTTAACTTAATCTTAATTATTTTTTAGTCCAAATTTTGGGGTTCAGTACAATTCGTGGGGGAGCATCGTCTTTAAAAAAGTAAAGTAATATTAAAAGACACAAAAAAAAGAGACAACTTTTAAAGTTGTCTCTTTTTTTGTGTCTATACCTTAGTTAAGAGGTAATCCGCTTCGTATTGTTTGGGATAGATTTGCAATCTGCTTTTCAAGAGGTTTCCCTGCAGGTGCAACTTTTTGAGCATTTTCAATTGTTGCAGCAGCTTCGCTCTTCTTACCCATCTTGTATTGAGCCATTGCCAGAAAATAACCTATTTCTGCATTGTCAGGTTCTAGCTTAAACAGGTTAGAGAGCAGACGAATAGCGGTTTCATTTTTACCTAATACAGCACAAGCTATTCCCATATCTTGATGAATTCGCTTCTTCATGTTGGGTGTAGCTTCAATTTCTCCCTGAATGAACAATTGATAAGTATCAATGACTTTTTGCCAATCTTTGGTTTTTCTATAACATTTACCAAGTAGGAAATTGGCTTTTGCATTGTCTGGAGTTTCTTTTAAGAATGCAGTCAAATGGTCAATAGCCTGCTTGTATTCGCCTTGGTCACAAAGGATAATTCCCATATATACATCAATGGTTTTGGGAGGATTTTCATTGCTGGTAATAGATTTGTTGAATTCTTCTAATGCTTTTGGATATTTGCCAAGATTATAAGCTTTTAGACCTGCTTTAAAATGTGGAGTAGATGTTTTTTTCTTAATTAAACCTTCTGGTTTTCCAGCCATGTTAAGCATATCTAAGTCTTGGAATGTTGGCAGAGAGAATTCTCCGTTGTTTGCAGGAATACCCTGATTTGCTAGAGGAATATTCTGATTATCTACAGGAACATTCTGATTATCAGTAGGAATATTCAGGTCAAGATTCAGATTATTCATATCAATAGCAGATTCTAAGTTGATTGCTGCTGGAGAGTCAGCATTAGCATTCATATTATTGCTTTGATCAAAATTCATATCTGGTTGAATATTCTGCTGTTGTGCGAATTGAATATCTGAATTATTTGCCATGCCAGGCATACCTGTCAAATCAAGCGTTTCAGGCATTCCTGTTATACCTGGCATACCCATCGTTCCAGCCATATCTGGCATATTCTGTGGAATTGGCTGATTTGGCTGAATATTTTGAACAGGAGCTTGTTGTGGATATGGTGATACTGTTGGTTGCTGTGGAACCATATTTGGTTGCATACCCATATTCGGCTGAAAACCCATGTTGGGTTGCATACCCATATTCGGTTGGAAACCCATATTTGGCTGCATTCCCATATTGGGCTGCATTCCCATATTTGGCTGCTGCATTTGACCAAAACCGCCAAAATTAGGACTGAAGGAATCAGAGCCTGTTTCGCCAGTTAATGCCTTTAACAGTTTTGGTGGCATTTTATCGCCTTTAACAATCATATCAACTATAGATTCTATTGACGGAATCATTAATTCAATATGATTTTGACTTCTAACTTTTTCAAATCTTTCTATTAATTCGTCTAATGAATTTAAGTCGCCAGATTCAAGCATGATTGATGTTATGCTTTGGATAACAAAGGGGTCATGCTGTTCCAGTCTGGGTGCAACATTCTTTACTTCTTCTATACCACCGATAGATACAAGAGCTTTTAAAAGACTTTTTACTACAGGTAATCTTTTGTCTTTAAAGTGGATTTTTAATGAATTCATTGCTTTTTCATCAGGATGAGAAGCAAGGAATTTTAAACAGGCTTCAATATTTGGTGCAGCACGTTCTGTTTTAAGAAGATTGATGATAGGTGCTGTTTCAAAAGCTGGAATAGACGCAATCATATCAACTGCATATTTTCTAATCCATTTGTTTTTGTCAGAAAGAACTTTGTTTATGTTGTTACTGATAAACTCATGAGGGAAGTTCTTTAACGACTGAATCATACGTTTTCTGACTGTTTCATTATCGTCAACGATGAGTTTTTCAGCCTGAGCAAAGAAATCCTGCGGAGGTATCATACAAAGAATAAAAGCGGCACTTCTTCGTAATTGTACGTCATCTGAATTACACATATCAATAATTTGAGCTTTAACCTTTTCTGGTTTAATTTTAGCCATAGCCAAAATTGCATTAGCTCTGATACGGTTGTTCGGGTCATTCAGATAAGGAACAATTCTTTTTAGAAGGTCTTCTTCAGAAAGCTTTAAATCGCCTATTGCTTCGATTGCATTAGCTCTTAAACGGGCGTCTCTAGCTTCAAGGGCATCGTCAAAAGCACTTAATAAAGTAATACTTTTGAATCTGGAAAGAAAAGATATCATTAGAGCCTTACGGCGTAGATCTGTATCAGCATGATATTTATCTATAAGAATAGGAATAGTGTCTAATTCTTTCATTTTGCAGAGTAATCGCAGAATGGTCATAGATATCCATTCATCTGGATCAGATATATATTCACACATTGCCAAGGCTGCTTCTTTTCCGCCTATGTTATAGAGAGCATAGATTGCTTGAAAACGAACCTGTCTATCTTCATCTTTTAAGAAAGGCTTGATTTTATCAACTAACTCTTTCTTTTTTAGATTTCCAAGACATTCAATAATAAGGTCTCTATGGAGAGTTCTAAGATCTTTTAGTCTTTCAAAAAAGTAGTCGAAAGTTTCTTTTACATCAAATTGTGCAAGAGCTGAAATAGCATCGCAGCTTTCTTCATGCTTTGTTGCGTAATCATAAACTATAGGGTAATAGTTGCTGATTCCTATTTTGGCTAAAATATTTATTAACTTATCTTTACTTTTTTGCTCGAATTTACCATTAAGTTTATCACATATAATAGTAGCGAGTTTTACTCTTAATTCAGAAATTCGTTTATAGGCTGATTCTCTCATTATTCAACCTCCTCAAGCAAGTTATTAATAAATTCTTGATTAAGATTTTCATTTCGTTTGAGTTTTTCTAAGGATTCTTTAAAGGTTACACAGCCTTCTCTTCTTGCCATTATCATAGCGGTAGACAACTGATTATATTTGTGGTCACGGATAAGATTTCTCATACCGGCATTAACCAGCATTAATTCACAGGCAACTGCAGGTGGTTGTTTGTAATCTATGTTCGGAATAAGCATTTGAGAGAATATTCCTATAAGGTTAAGACTTAGCTGGTTTCTTGCTTCGTCTTGTTTACCGGCTGGGAACATACTGATTAAGTGTTCTATTGTTTGAGCAGGACCGAATGTTGGAAGAGAAGAGATAACCAAGTGACCGGTTTCTGCTGCCATCATAGCCTGTTCAACAATTCCGCGTTCTCCTAATTGCCCAAGAATCATTACGTCTGGGTCTTCACGAAGAGCATTGGTTAAGGCATCAAGATAAGTTGGTATAACTTTACCGACTTCAACTTGAGTAAATACTGATTGTTGCGGTTTATAAATTATTTCAACGGGGTTTTCCATTGTAATAATGTGTCTGGCAAATCTTTCGTTGATAGCTTGAGCCATTGCAGCTACTGTTAAGGTTTTGCCGCAGCAGACAGGTCCTGTAACCAGGAATAATCCACGAGGCATAGATGCTATATTGATAAGAGTATCAGGTAAATTTAAACTTTTAACAGTAGGAACTTCATTGGGAATAAATCTGAAAGAACCAGCAACACCGTCTCTTTGCTGATAAATATAGTATCTGATTCTTGTTTGAGTGCTTCCAAGAGTAAAAATTGACGAAGTATTGAAATTGTTTTGAAGTTCTTCTTGCTGTTTAGCATCTAAAACAGGCAGGAATAAGTCAAACATTTGCTGTGGAGCAAGGGCTTCGTTTTCTGAAATAATAAGATGTTTATTAATTCTATATGAGGGCGGAGCACCTGGCTTGAGAACCAAGTCGCTTGCACCCATTTCTATTGCTTGTTCAAAATAATCATATATTTCTGGTTTCATTATCTACTTTCTCCGGGACCTGTTTCAAATTCTTCAACTTTTCGTTTTACATAAGTGCGGTTATTGGCTTTTAGCAAACCTTCATCTTTTGTAATCTTGTTAGAAGTGATAAGGTCTACTAAAGAATTGTCTAATGAAATCATTCCATTTGTAGAACCTGCTTCAAGATATGAAGGAATTAAGTGAAGTCTGTTTTCTGAAATAAGACCTTTTACTGCAGGAATATTGATTAATACTTCGAAAGCTGCTAATCTTCCTTTCCCAGAGCTTCTAGGAATAAGAGTCTGGGTAACGATACCCTGTAAGTGTGAGGCTAGACGAGACATAACTTGTAGATGCAGGTTTTTCGGACAAAGATTTACAAATCTGTCTATGGCTTGAACTGCTGTATTACTGTGAAGAGTAGCAAATACCAGTTTCCCTGATTCTGCTGCCAACAAAGTCATTTCAACTGCATCCAGATTACGAAGTTCTCCGACCATTATAACGTCACAGTCTGTTTTTAGAGCCCCTCTGATACCTTCTTCAAAAGTAGAGCAGTCTACGCCAACCTGTCTTTGGCTGATAAGACTTTCGTTATCTTCAAAGAGATATTCGATCGGGTCTTCTACTGTTATTATGGTTTTTTTGTATGTGTTGTTTATATAGGTTATATAAGCAGAAAGAGTAGTGGATTTACCTGCACCAGTAGCACCAGTAACTAATACCAGACCGTTGGATTTATCTGCAAATTTTCTACCAGCTTGTGGAAGATTGATGTCGTTAAATGTAAGCTGTTTAAATGGAATAACACGGAAAACAGCATTACCACCACGAAAGTCATTGAATAAATTTACTCTGAATCTCGCATTGCTAAAACTGTAACCAAGGTCAAGTTTTTGATATTTTAGAAAAGTAACTAGCTGTGCGTCATCTAGTATTGCTTCAAGCATTATTTCAAAGTCTTTGTGGGTTATTGGCGGCATTTCTCGAATTGGACGCATGTTGCCGTCTATACGTAAAATCGGTGAATAGCCTGTTTTGAAATGTAGATCTGAAGCGCCTTTTTCAATACAGAGCTTCAATAATTCGAAAATCATCATTCCTCCAAATGTGAGTAGTTTTGTTCTTATCGAAAACAGTCACAGAAAATATTTTAACAGAATTAAACAATAAAGGCTATATTTTTAATTTCTGTTTTTTATATAAGAGACTTAGAAAAAAACATCGAAGTAGCTGATTCTTAACAAATATACCTCAACAAATTCCATCTATTGATATTAGCTATTAAGACTGATATAATATACAAGCGTATGTTTTAAAAAGATTAAAAAAATATAGAGACAACAATCCATTATGATCGAATTACAGGGCGTTACAAAGATATTTCCTAATGGAGTCAGAGCGTTAAACAATATTAATCTGACTATTAAACCGGGTGATTTTGTTTTTCTGGTAGGTCCATCTGGTGCAGGCAAAAGTACCTTTCTTAGAATGCTTTTTCGTGAAGATAAGCCTACTGAAGGAAAAATTTTTATAGATGGAAAAGATATTACCGCTATGCCAGATAGCCGTATTCCTTATCTAAGACGTAATCTTGGAATTGTATTACAAGATTTTCAATTGCTGAAAAGAAGAACAGTTGCCGAAAATGTAGCTTTTGGTCTTAGAGTTATTGGTGCTTCAGAATCTGTAATCAATAATAGAGTTCAAGAAGCTCTAGAACAGGTTGGGCTTTCTCATAAAAGAAAAATGTATCCGACAGAACTTTCTGGTGGGGAACAGCAGCGTGTTTGTATTGCAAGAGCTATAGTAAATAACCCTTTAATTCTTGTTACAGACGAACCTACAGGTAATCTTGACCCTATGATTTCCCAGGAAATAATGCAGTTGTTCTTGAAAATAAATGCTAGAGGAACAACTGTTATTATGGCTACTCATAACCACAATCTGGTTAATAAACTTAGAAAAAGAGTTTTGGCTTTGGTTGAAGGTCAGATTGTAAAAGATGAAGAATGTGGCACTTACGCCTATGAATAATAAGCAGGTTTTATACTATGTCATTATCTAATTTTAAATTTTTTCTAGTCGAAGCATTAACAAATCTGCGAAAATCAGGTGTTATGTCTTTTATAACTATTTCTACGATTGGTATTGCATTGATAATGATGGGAACTTTCCTTTTGGCAACCATGAATATGGAAGGTTTCCTGTCTCAGATGCAGTCAGAAGCATTGGTTACTGCTTATCTGAAAAAAACTGCTGATACTGATTCTGCCAATACTCTCAGCCTTAGACTCACTTCAATGGATGAAGTTGAAAAGATACAGGTTGTCACTCCTGAACAGGCTGCAAAAGAGCTATTCTCTGACCCTAACGAACAGCAGTTGTTGCAGATAGGTATAACAGCCGAAGAAAATCCTTTGCCGACAACCCTTCGTATAAAAGTTCGCAATGGGGCTAATCTTTCTAATTTGCTTGATAAGTTAAAGAATGAACCTCTTATAGATACTTTTAGTTACGGCGAAGAATTGTATAGACAATTTGAAGGTCTTTCCAGACTATTATGGATAACAAGCCTTGTGGTTATTATACTTCTTGGATTGGCTTCTCTGTTTATTGTTTATAATACTGTAAGACTGACTCTCTTTATGAGACGTGAAGAAATAATTATTATGAAGCTTGTTGGTGCCACTAACTGGTTTGTAAGAGGACCTTTTATTGTAGAAGGTCTTATCCAGGGTGTATTTGCATCTACTTTAGCTGTATTCGTGTTATTTTTAACTTATAATTTCGTCTTGACAAAACTGGCAGAACTAATCCCGTTTTTCACTGCAGATGTTAATTTAGATCAGTTGGTAAAACTGGCTATAAAACTTTTTATGATGGGTGTGGTTTTAGGAGTATCAGGCAGTCTTATTTCTTTAAGAGATATTAATAAGTTTAGCCGTTCTACTGCTTTATACGAAGGCGTTTAATATGAAAAACATATTCACTCGTCTTAGATTGGTATCTATTCTTTTTGCATTATCTGTGGGTGGTATTGCTTTACCTCTCAGACTTTTGTCTGCACCTCAGAAAACTACAGAAAGTTTGCAGAATGAAATAGAAGCTATAGATATTCAGTTAAAATACTTAAAGATAAAAGTAGATGACCAGAAAAGAAAAAGCCAGAATATCGAAAAAAGAATTAAAGATAAAAAGCAGGAAATAAAGAATCTGAGTTCTCAGATTGAGCAGTTGAATAAAAACCAAAACGAAGCTTCCGAGCAGATAAAAAAGCTGGAAAGAGACAATGCTGAAAGCAGAAAACAACTGAAAGAACTCTTAGCTAGATTTAGAAACAGGCTTGTTCAATTACATAAAATACGACAAGGGACTCTTGTTAGCTCTGTTCTTTTCGCAAAAGATTTGAATGCTTTTCTCAATAGATACCAGATGGTTAAATATTTGTTAGAATCTGATAAGTCTATTATTGAGGAATTAAAAGCTAAAGATGAAAAAATAAAAAGAATTAGTGCTGTACTTAATGAAAAGAATATGGCATTAGAAGCTAGCAAAGAAGAAATGAAAGAAAAGCAGAAGAAATTGGCTAAGGAACAGTCTTCTTTGAATGCAATGCTAAATTCTGTTCTTATGGAAAAGAAAGTTTTTCTGCAAAAAGAAAAAACATTGTCCACTTCTCGTAAACAGCTAGAAAAACAAATTGAAGAAGCTACAAAAATAGTCGCTAAGCCAGAATTTGAAAAAGAACTGGGAATAACAGCAGATTCTGTTGCTGTATCTAATGACAGTCGTTCTGCTATTTCTGTTCCGGCAGCACCAGCAAAAGAACAAAAAGTTGTTTCCAAACAGGAAAATAACGAGGTTATAGCTGATTCTGCTCCTGAGGCTGCTAAAGTAATGGGTTTCATATGGCCTATAGCTAAAGAGTTAAGGGAACAGGTTATAGAAAAAGGCGAAGAAAACTCCAGTGCAATTTTCATAAAGCCAGCTGCCGATGCAGAAATTGTGGCTTCTGCCAAGGGCAAGGTTTTATACAAAGGTTTTCTAAGTGGCTTAGGAGATGTAGTTATATTAGGTCATAAAAGAGGTTTTTCTACTGTATATGCTAGATTAGATAATGTTTGGGTTGGTTTGAATGAAGTTGTGGATAAGGGAACTGTTATTGGAAAAGTGGATGGAGGTGGAATCAATGGCATGCTTCATTTCGAAATACGATTTGGAGGAAAAAAGATGCCACCGCTCCAATATTTGCCTCAATAAAAAGGGCTTTACTCTTGTAGAGCTATTTATAGTAATCCTGTTGGGCAGAAATTGGCTAATAATTGGGGATTGTACGATATGCACGGTAATGTTGAAGAGATGATAAAAGATTTGAGGCATAAGGATTATCCTCCTTATCCGGCAGAAGATGCTGTAGACCCGTTAATGACGAGAGAAATGATTTCTGGAGCAGATTCTGTGGTTCAAAGATGTCACAGAGGTGGCAGTTATGACGCAACTTATGACAGATGTCGTTCTGCTTCAAGACAGGGCAGTGCTTGGAAATCAGCTTCAAAAACAGTCGGATTCCGTGTAGTTTTAGTTCCAATCGGCGACTGATACCTAATAAAAAATATTTTTTATTTTTTAAATAAATTGATATAATTATACTAAGAGAAGGTACATAATTTCAGGGGTGCTAAAATAGTGCATGTAGTTTTTCATGAAAAAAAAGGTTTTACTCTTTTAGAACTATTTATGGTTCTTGCTGTTTTAGCAATAATAAGTGCTTCTGCTATTTCTTATTATAGAGATTATATTGAAGATGCAAAAATAGCAGTCAGAAAAACCAACGAAAAATTGCTCAATGAAGCTTTAAATAGATATTATAAAGAACATATGGCTTATCCTAAGTATAGGTGGAGAAATGATTCTGAAGAGGATTTGGATAAAAAAATATATAAAGGATTAGACATAGCTCTTGGCTCTTCTTTTGTTGATAGGCTTCCTTCTGAAATAATCTCAGAGTCAATAGATTCAAAAGGATATAATATTTATTTTCGAGTAACTCAACCTCCTAAAAACGATGGAATCATTTCTGACAACAGCTTTAGTGCGGGCTCCTGGAAACAGGCTCATAATATGAGAGTTGAAACCAAAGACTATCTGGTTAATGAAATAAGAATATTACCTAGTGATTCGGGTTTTCAAACTTCAACTTTTGACGATAACGAAACTTTTGTTTTTCCTGTTATATCGAATTATGAACCTATAGTGAACTCTGAGGGTTACAATATGATTGAACCCAATGACGAACTTGATATTAAAATGGTCGCATGCCCTCCTGGAACTTTTAAAATGGGGGCTGCTCCAGATGAACCTGTTTCAAAAACTAACGAAAACCGGCATACGGTAACTCTTACAAAGCAGTTTTTGATTGGAAAGTATGAAATTACTCAAAAACAATATCAAGAAGTTATGGGAACTAATCCCTCTAATAATAAGAGCGGTCCAATGTATCCTGTTGAAAAAGTGAATAGGGCTGATGCTTTACTTTTTTGTGAAAAGTTAAACACTCTATATTCAAAATTGGTACCCTATGGCTATAAATTTGATTTGCCTACGGAAGCTCAATGGGAATATGCATGCAGGGCTGGAACAGAGACATCTTTGAATAATGGAACACATATCACTAAGGCAAAAGCGTTTTGTCCAAATTTAGATAAAGTTGGGTGGTTTAAGTATAATTCTGGTGATCCACCTGAAATAGCTAAAAATCAACATACTCATCCTGTTGGTTTAAAAGACCCTAATGCCTGGGGCATCTACGATATGCATGGCAATGTGGAAGAATTGGTAAAGGATTTTAGAACTGTAGTAGGAAACGATTGGGGACATTATCCTGGTGATGAAGTAGACCCATATGTTGCATCGGGAAATCAGCAAAGCTATAGAGGCGGAGGTTACAGTATTGATCCAGAAAGATGTCGTTCTGCTTCAAGACAAGGTAGTGTACCAGGTAATAAGCCTGCTACAGTAGGTTTTCGTGTGGTTCTTGTAGAAAAATAATCTTTACAATTATTAATATTAGCTTGTTTTATTGATAATTTAGAATATTTTATAATTAGTTAATTATAATGAAGAGTATAAAAGAAATAAGTAACATTATTTTGAAATCTTGTTTTATTAAGCAGAAAGGTATTTGCTTTAATAAAAAGGCTTTTACTATACTTGAAATATTTGTTGTACTGGCAATAATGGCTGTTATAACATTGGTTTCTTTTTCTTACTATAAAGATTATGTGGAAGAAGCTAGACAGACAGTTAGAATAACAAATATGAAGCTAATCAATGAAGCTATTTCTAGATATTACAAAGAAAACTCTGTTTACCCTAAATATGTTGATTTGAAAGTAGATTCAAAAGATAGGGGTGTTCTGTTAAAATATTTGAACAGACCTCTTTATGAGTTATTGAAAGAAATTATAGATGGTGATAAAGAGTACATAATTAAATATAGGGTAACTTTGCCTTCTATTAAAAATGTTACTGTTTCAGATTTAGACGTAGCAAATAACAATTTAGAAAAGTTAGATTACTACTCCAATGAAGGCAAATGGATATCTGATGCTGAGTTTAAGGCTTCAGGCGATCCAAACAAGAATTTATATTATGTTAATGAAATTATAGCAACTTTTTCCACTGGTATTTAAGCGGTTTGTTGGAATAGTTAGAATTGTTTCTTTTCCCTCCCTCCCTTTCCCCTAAAATATTGTATATTTCTTCCCGTTATGGTAGAATTTAAGATAGACTTGATAAATTTACCCTAATTGAAGGTGTTTTTAATGCTCAAAAAATTGTTTAAATATTCTCTCGTAGTAATGCTTATTATAGGCATTGTATTTGTTGTTGCCAACCGTAATGCTACAGCTGCTACAACTAATCTAACCTATTTTAAATCCTTAGATTTGATTCGCAAAGTTCTTGAATTAATAAAATCAGATTATGTAGAAGAAAATATCGATGAACAAAAGCTTATATATGGTGCAATTGAAGGTATGCTCAAAAAGCTTGATGACCCATATACACGCTTTATGGAACCCAAAAACTTTGCTGATATGCAAACCGAAACACAGGGTGAATTTGGTGGTCTTGGTATAGTAATTTCTATAAAAGATAGAATGCTTACCGTTATTTCTCCTATTGATGATACTCCAGCTGCTCGTGCAGGCATTATGGCCGGAGACATGATTATTAAGATAGACGGCAAAGATGTTATAGATATAGCTCTTCATGATGCTGTAAATCTTTTAAGAGGTCCTGCTGGAACAAAAGTAACTATTACTATTATGCGTGAAGGCAGCAAAGAATCAAAAGATTATGAACTGGAACGCCAGATAATCAAGGTTCCAAGTATCAAATACTGGACTATAGGTCACGATATTGGTTACATCAGATTGACTCAGTTCATCCAGACTTCATCAGAAGACTTGGAAAAGGCTCTCATCAATCTCGAAAAGAACGGTGTTAAGTCTATTATATTAGACCTCCGCAATAATCCTGGTGGTTTGTTAACTGCTGCTGTTGAAGTTGGCCGTAAGTTTATTCCTAAGGGAGACATCGTTTCTATTAAGGGTAGAGATGGCGAAAAGAATACTTATAGCTCTTTCTATAAATATCACCCAACTCTTCCTCTTATCGTTCTTATTAATGAAGGTTCTGCTTCAGCTTCTGAAATCGTAGCTGGTGCTATAAAAGATAACAAACGCGGTTTGTTACTCGGAAAGAAATCTTTCGGTAAAGGTTCTGTTCAGACTGTTATTTCATTGAATGATGGTTCTGCTATGGCTCTTACTACAGCTCTTTATTACACTCCATCTGGTGTAAATATTCATAAGACTGGTATTAAACCTGATATCGAAGTAGATCTTCCAAAATTTGATGAAAGCAAAACAGACGAAATCAAAAAGAAGATTGAAGATGATCAGAAGTATTTGCAGATGCTCAGCAATGCTCCTCATCAGGATAAAACAGCTACAGATACCTACACTGCTGAATTGGCTTCAGGTTCTATTCTTATTAATTATGTTAATAAAAATGCTTCTGAAACTCACAAACTCAGTGGATTTGTTGAACCACCAGATAGTCTTGCTCATGGTAAGCTTGAAGAATATGTTATTAATCCATATGATACACAGCTTCAGAGAGCAATTGACATTCTTAAATCAACAAATATTTTCCTACCGATAATGGATAGTAAAAATTAATGTGGAAATGCAATGACAAGGTAATAAATACTAGGTTTCTCAACAGCAAAAAGGCATTAAGTCTTGTTGAGCTTGTTGTTATTACCTTTGTCCTTGCTATTATTGCTACAACCGCTTTCCCTACTTACAAGATATTTCAACAGCGAAGTAAGGAAAAACGTTTAAAAAAGATACTTACCGATGTTAGAGCCGCAATAAATGGTTCAAAGTCTCATAATTCTACGACTGAATTTGAAGAAGGTTTCAGAACAGTAGCAAGAGTTATGGGAACTTTGCACATAGAAAAGGTTGCTAATATGAATGCCTGGGACCCTCAGGCTAAACAAAATTGTATTAGAGCTTTTGTAGCTGAATTCGGATCAGATAAAGGTAATGGTTATCCTAAGGCACCGGATGATATTTGGAAACAAAATCCGGTTGCCAATTTCCCTGCTAAGTTAACTGGTTTTTATGATGATGGCGTAAACCCCCCACCTGAATTAGTATTAGGTAATTTTACTTTAAACAGACCTTTTTATAGAAAAAAGCCGGTACATCCATTTCACGACTGGTTTCAAACCGCAAATTTCGAATATGTACCTGTATATGATAGAATAGCTTCTGGAGCAACTTATACCTTTGAAAGATGGAAAGAGCTCTGCCCTGATGATGATCCTGACCCCCCTTTAAAAGGAGTTAAAGACATTGTGTCAAGAGGGGTAGGTTTAGCCTTAGATGGGAGTAATACCAATGATTGGTAAAACAAAAAAAGGTTTCTCTCTGATGGAAATGCTGATTGTTATTGGTATTCTTGCTATTGTAGCATCAGCTAGTGTTCCTGTTGCTGAAATATCTTTTACTAGTGCAAAAGAAGAAGAATTGATGGCTTCATTAGAGTCCATTCGTGAGGCTATAGCTTCCTGGAGAAGAGACTGTCGTAATGCTGTTGTTGCACAGTATGGCTATGACAATCTAACTAATGTTCCTTATTGCAATCTTTGCCCCCCATCTTTAGAAGCACTGGTGGTTGCAAATAAAAATGAATCTGACGGCTGTTATTATGATTATAATGGGAATTGTGTAAGCAAAATATATGATAATTCAGAGCCTCCAGTTCAGATAGCTACTTTTGTTCCTAAAAAGTATCTTGATAAAATTCCAGAAGACCCATTTGTAGGCAGACCCTGCTGGCTTGTTCATGTGGCTTCAGGTTCATGCTATGCTGCTTATAACTTTAGAGAAGCTAATACAACAAGAGGCTATACCGAATCAGATTTCAAAAGAGGGCATATTGGAAGTTTAGACCCTGAGCCTGACTATCAGGGTGTTTTTGATGTTTCTTGTATCCCAAGTTTTGCGGTAGAACCCGACGATTATTTTACCAGACGTGGTTATAATATTTCTGTTGATGGTACACTTTATGAAGATTGGTGAGGAATAATATGATTAAAAAAGGTTTTACTCTTATAGAACTGTTGATTGTTATTGCAATTATATCTATTTTAGTCGGCGTCGCTGTACCTTATTACAATGATTATATTGTAGACTCACGAACTTCAGTGCTTAAAAGCAATCTTGCCACTCTAAGAAAAGCTATTAACCAGTTCAGAGCAGATAATCAGCGAGGACCGGCAAGAATTAAAATTGCTAGTGGTGCAGAACAATTAGTTAATTATAGCGAAGAAGATTTAAGTGCCTATCCCTTTGGGGAATTGCTTTATGGTCCGTTACAAAGAATTAATAACGACAAATGGGTTAGAAGGAAGAATATTAAATATTTGAATTCAATGCCTGAATTGTTAGATCCTCAGACTGGACAGCCTATTCCTTTTAAAAATGCCAATTTAAAAGATGGTCAGTTATATCTTGATATAGCCACAGGCAGTGTTCGTTATACTGCTTCTGGTGAAGGTATGTATGATATTGAAAATAACTTTGCTTTTATAGATACAGATGGCAATGATTCTTATGATTCCTATGATATTAAACCTTTTAATAATAAACCATCTAGTTCTGTAACCTCAGATTATCTTGATTATATTGAAATTGAAATAAAGGAATATAAAGGATTATAAAAACATTCTTTAACCGTGAACTATCTTGATTAAATATAGTTAATAATTTTATGAGAATTGTCGATAGAGTTGAGGAAGGGTAGACTGTCTAATGGATCTAGTAGTTAATGATTTTTTCAAACGCAAGAGAATCGGTGAAATCCTCATCGAGATGAATGCCATCACGCGCGAACAATTGGATGAAGCTTTGAAGCATCAGCCAGTTGAAAAGCACATGATTGGTGAAACCCTTATTGAAGAAGGTGTTCTTACTGAAGTAACCCTGTATAAAGGGTTGGCTATTCAACATGGGGTTGAGTTCCTGGATTTAGATTCTATAGATATTAATACAGAGCTTGTCAGACAGATACCTGAAAGCTTGATAAAAACTTATAAATTTATTCCTATACGTAAAGAGCCAAAATCTTTAACCATAGCTATTTTTGACCCAACAAACACAAGAATGTTTGATAGCATCAAAATGGCTACTGGTTTTATGTTTATAAAATGGGTTCTGGCAACTAAAACCCAGATTCTGCATATTATTAATGATGTTCTTTATCGTCCGCAGAATGTTCTTGAAAATGTTGCCATTGATGACCTTTTAAAAGATGTTAAGTTAGAATTCAGCAATAACGAATCTTCTTATGTTGACAGCATTGTCAGCAGAAATGTTGAATCCAATCTTGAAGAATTAAAGCGTGAATCTGACCAGACCGCAATAGTAACTCTTGTTCATAAGATTATTCTTGATGCTGTTAAAATGCGTGCATCAGACATTCATATCGAATGCTTTGAAAAGATTATTCAGGTCAGATACAGAATTGACGGTATTCTTTACGATATATTGCCAATTGAAGCCAGTGCACATCAGGCTATTATTTCTCGTATCAAGATTATGGCAAATCTTGATATTACAGAACGCTTCATGCCTCAGGACGGTAACTTTAAGCTCAGAGTAAAGAATCAGAATATAGAATTCCGTGTTGCGATACTTCCTTCAATTTATGGTCAGAACTGCACTATCCGTGTATTGGATTCTGGTCGTGTTAATTTGAATCTGAAGAGCTTAGGATTTGCAGAAGACGATTTGCACGTATTTGAATACAATATCGGTCGTCCTTGGGGATTGTGCTTGCTTGCTGGTCCTACTGGTTCTGGTAAAACAACAACTCTTTATTCTGCACTTTCTCTTATTAACAGCCGTCAGAAAAAGATTATTACTATTGAAGACCCTGTTGAATTCAAGATTCCAGGTGTTCATCAGATGCAGGTTATGGAAAACAAGAACGACCCAAATCGTTCTCTGACCTTTGCTAAAGGGCTTCGCTCTATCTTGCGTCTTGACCCTGATATCATACTTGTCGGTGAAATTCGTGACTACGAAACAGCAGAAATCACTATTAAAGCTGCATTGACTGGTCATATGGTTTTCTCTACAATCCACGCCAATACGGCTATAGAAACAATTAACCGTCTTGAAAATATTGGTATTGACCCTTATCTTTATGCTTCGGCTCTTTGTTTGCTTGTAGGTCAGCGCTTAGTCAGAAAGATATGTCCTTCCTGCAAAACAGAAATAGAAATAACTCCTTATGTTGCTGCCAGCCTAGGTCTTAAAATGAAGGACTTAGAAGGCTATACTCTTTATCGAGGACAAGGCTGTAAGAAGTGTAATAACTCTGGTTTCAGAGACAGAACAGGTTTATACGAAGTTATAGAAGTAAATCCTGAATTGAAAGAAATGATAAGCCAGCGTCGAACAACGATAGAGCTTCATAAATATTTAAGAGATCACAAAGTCAGAACATTATCCGGCTGCTGCCTTGAAAAGGTATTGGCTGGCGAAGTTCCGGTAGAAGAATACATTACAATCCACATGGGAAATTAAATTAATGGCTAAGATAAAAACAGTCCTTGAAGTAGGAACATACGAAACACGATTATTGACATTAGAATCAGCGAATTCAGGTGAAATTCGTTTAAAAAAGTGTTTGTCTGTAAATACTCCTAAAGACTATGTTGCTTCAACTTATATTGAATTGCCAATTATGGATGTAGTTCCTGTAAAAGACAACATAGCTTCTTTAGTAAAAGGTGCTGGATTATCAAATGAGAATATCTTCCTACTGCTTCCAGACCATACTTCTATTTCTGAAATGCTTATAGCTCCTCCAAGGTATTCTAAAAAAGAAACAGAAGAAGCAATCAGAGAAGACTTAGAACCAATCATGCCTTTGCCTTACGATAATTGGCATGTTGTATATAAGTCATTAGGTAATTTTGAAGAAGATGATATTACCTATATTATGGCTATTTTAAAGAATAATCTTCTTGAAATAGGTGGAATAGTTCAGAAAACAGGTTTGAATCCGGTAGCTGTCGATACTAATTTCCTTAATGTTGCTAATCTTATTGAAGATTATCTTGTAAGCACTGATAATAAAGAAAAAAATATCTGTCTTGTTCAGCTTGGACACGAATCCACTTCTATTGGTATTTTTAAAGATGGAATCTTAAAGACTATGCAGAACAGACCTGTCGGAGCTTATGATTTTACCAGACAGATAAGTCGTCACTTCCATGTAACAGAAGAAGACGCAGATCAGTTTAAACGCAATGAAATATTCTTCCTGCCGGAGTTTTCTCCAGAACAGGAAGTTCAATACAATTATACTGTTATAAAAAATGTATTCGGTGTTCTTTGTCGAGAAATATTCAGCGCTATTGAATTTTATCTGACAAAGTTCAGAGAGTTCACTATCCATGAAATAATTATATCTGGTGGTGGGGCTAACTTTGAAAATATCAGCGTATTATTGGCTGCAAACCTGAATACGCCTGTAAGAAAAGTAAGCGATTTATACCAGTTATATGCTAACGGTACAGCCGTAGGAGAAGCAGAAAAGAATACTTTGGCTGCTGCTTGTGGCTGTTTTTGTAGGGAGTAATATTATGAAATATCAGTTTGATTTACTTCCTGAAGAATATAAAAGCTCACCAAGAGACACTATTGGTATTGTTTTCGCTGTAATAGCAATTATCATAACAATAGCTTCTATATGTACAACTATGATTAAGAACAGGGCTTCTTTTTCTGGTATAGATAAGCAGATAGCTAATAAAAAATCAGAATTGGCTGGTATTTATAGTAAAACTAGTAATGAAAATCCTAACGCTAATAGGATTAATGAAGTAAAGAAAAGTATAGAGTTTATTAACAAGAACTTAGATACTCCAGCAACTGATGTTGTTGTATTCTTGAATTCATTAGAAGGTTGTGTTCCTGATTCTGTTATTTTAAAGGATTTGAATCCCAAAAAGTTAAATACTTTAAATGTCAAATTTACAATAAATGGAGAAGCTTCAACTATTCAGGATATCTTGGAATTTACCAACAGATTGAATAGAAGCGGAAAGTTTAAAGCTAGTCTGAGAAGCAATCAGAGTGCTGTTGTGGCAGAACGAATAGTTCAGAATTTTATATTGGAATTTCAGTATAAACCATCTCCAAATAATTAAAGGGAAAACATCGTGAAGACAAAACTACAATCTATAATAGAACGGGTTGTTACTTACGGGGTCATAGTCATATGTATTTTGGTTATGGTTTATTACTTCGGGTCTGTAAGTAAGAAACAAAAAGAAGCTGCTGTAGCGAAAAATGCTGAACTTGCTTCTCTTAAAAAGCAGATCGTTGAAGCTCAGGAAAAACTGGTTGAACGAAAAGAAAAAGTAAAAAAAATAAATGCTGAAGTCGATGAAAAAGAGGCAGAAGTTAGAGAGAAGTTTGAAAAACTTTTAGATAAATCTGACAACTATACAATTTTCATTGAACAGGTTCAGCGTAAAGCAAAAGCCTTAGATATTCTGATTCAGAATTCTACTTATGATTCGCCAACGCAATCTTCAGCATCAAGTAAATACCTTGAATTCAAGTTCAATGCTACTGTTACCGGTCAGTATAACAAGATGAAAAGGTTTTTATGGGAAATTGAAAATGCTATGGGACGTCTTGTTAAAATAAGTAATTTGGAAATTAACCCGCCTATTAGTGATAAATATGGCAATATCAGCATGAAGCTTAGTTTATCAACTTTCTTCAAGTCTTAATCAGGGTAAAAATTATGGCACAAAATGGAAGCTTAACGGATTTTATATTAAAGAACAAAGTTCTATCTGCTGGAATATTGGTTATTTTGCTTATCTTGTTGTTAGATTCATTGGTTTTAAGACCTATGAGAAAGAGAAGTCAACTAGAAGAACAACGAGGTAAAAAAGCAAACGTTAGTGTTGCATCTACCCAGTCTACTAGTAGTAATAATTCTCCTTCACAACCAGCTTCTAACAGTTTAACCCCACCGGCTCCATTGTCTGTTCCTGTTTTCCCTGAATTATCTCCTAATATTGTTAACAGATTCAGAGGGAACTCTGCTTATCCTTACCGTGATGGTCGCAATGTTTTTAAAGAAATAGAAAAGGTAGAAATTGTAGAAGTAATAAAAGAAACTGTTGAAGAAGTTATTAGTAAGCCAGATCTTTCTTATCATGGTTTCTTTACAGTAGGTAACGATAAAGTTGCAATTCTTCGTAATTCTGAAGAATTGTTGCTGACAAGAGTTGGGAATAAAGTTAGACGCACAAATTATAAACTGGCATCTATAACTCCAGAAAAAGTAGTCGTTACTGATCTTTCCAATAAAATTAGAGATTTTGAAATATCTTTAGCAGATGAAGCAGAATCGAACTAGATAATGACGTAGGCGGTTAAAATAAAATGGATAAATCTACATTAAAGAAGTTGTTTCAAGATAGAGATAAAAGCGTTCGTCTGTTTTGTCTGAAAAGTATTATAAAATACGATATGTCTGATATAGACGAATTTATTTTGGAAGCACTTCGTGATGGACGTCCAGAAATAGTTATCGCTGCAATGAAAGCTTCTAAAAAAAGCAACAGCGAAGAAGTTTTAAGAATGATAGTCGCTTATCTAGATTCGCCTAACGGAATTTTAAGACATGAAGCTTTATATGCTTTAAATCATCGTGATTATCAGTTTGTTAAAGATGCTCTATGTGATTTTCTAAGGAAGGAAGAAGATACTTCCTTGGTTGCTACTGCTGTTATGACAATAGGGAACTATAAATCTCAAGAGTTTGTTCCTTTGTTAAGAGCTTTTTTAGAATACAATGACGATCGTGTTCGTTCCAATGCTGTAGAAGCTTTGGGTTACATAGATAGCCCTGAAATTATAGAATTGCTTAAAGCCTTAGTTAATGATTCCAATAATAGAGTTAGAGCTAATGCAATTAAAGCTCTGTGGGAAAAAGGTGTCAGATATGGTTTAAGCAATATAGCAGAAGAATTGCGCTCTCCAAATACAAGAAAACGAGCCTCTGCTGCATATATTTTAGGTGAAATCAAAGAAGAACGCTCCTTAGATTTATTAGTTGGATTGTTAAATGATATTTCTCCAACCGTAAGAAATCGTGCTGTTTTAAGTATAGAAAAAGTTGGTTCACCAAGAGTTATTTCTAATCTGATAGAAGCTTTTGTCAGAGAAGAAGAACCAGCTATCAGAGAAACAATAGTTGCTGTTGCATTAAAACTTAGCGTAGATATTTCTATGGCTAGGTTGACAGAAAAATATACCCGAGAGGAAAACTCAAGAAACAGGGCTATGATTATTCGTTGCCTTGGTCTTGCTGCTATTCCTCAGACTTTACCGCTTTTAGCTATGGGATTAAGAGACCCTGATTCCAGAGTCAGAGCAAATGCTGTTGAAGCTGTTGGGCTTCTAAATGATACCCAGGCAGTTGAACTGTTATTGCCACTGCTTAATGATCCTAATAATCGTGTTCGCAGTAATGCTGCAACCGCTTTGTGGAAACTTGGAGGAACTGGAGCAATAGTTACTTTGAAGCAAATGATTCAGTCTTCCCACAAACAAATGCGTTCTTCAGCAGCTTGGGCACTTGGAGAAATTGGTGCATTACAGTTCAATGACGTTCTACAAGACCTTACAGCAGACACTGACCCTGATGTTAGAAGATGTGCTCTAAAAGCACTAGCAAAAGTTACAAAAATATCATAAACTATAAGCGGTCATACTTTGAAAAAAGAGGCAGTCATGAACCGCTTAAAAAAATCATTATTATTATCATCTTTAATTCTAGCTGCTATTGCAGCAGATACTAGTTTCTATTCCGCAGTTTATGCTCAGAGCAGTGAAGCAAAAGAGCTTAATCGTAAAGGTGTTTTAGCCTTAGAGTCAGGACGTTTTGACGAAGCCGTTCAATTATTGAAGCAGGCAATGGCTCTAGAACCAAAATGGGGCGAACCGTCGTATAATGCTTCCCGTTTGCTAAGAATAAAAGGCAAACGAGAAGAAATGATAAAGATGCTCCGTAAGGCTAACGGAATTGAACCCGATAACCCCAAATATTTAGAAGAATATTTAAAAGCTTTAACTGAAGAGTATCAGTTAGCAGAAAAAAAATCTGATACAGCCGAAAAAGACAAGCTTAGAGCAGAAATACTGAGAATTAATCCCGGAAATGTTGAAATGGGATTAGAAGAAGTAAAGAAGCTTTTAAGTACAGACAATAAAGATGAAGCTTTTGCCCAGGCTGAAAAAACCTTATCTAAAAATACTAGACTTCGCACTGATTATGATCAGAAAGAAATGGGCGAATTATACTATATTGCTGCTCAGTTAGCTGAAGAACGCGGTGATTTAGATAAAGTTAAAACTTATGCAGACTATGCTTACAGATATAATTTTGATAAAAAGAATGATGCTAAGGCATTACTTAGTAAAGCAAAAGATAATCTGAATCAAAAGGTTAAAGATCTTATTTCTCAGGCAGAATCTGCACAAAGATCTAGAAACTATGATAAAGCCAAGAAACTATTGGAACAAGCTGCTGAAATTCAGCCTGAAAACGAAGAAATAAAGAATAAAATAGTTGAATTTGAAGATGATGCTATTGTTAATCAGAAATTAGAAGCCGTAGATAAAGCAAATAGAGATGGATACTGGCTTGAAGCACGTGAAGGCTTGATTGAATTATCAAAAAAGTTTGTAGAAAATGATAAGATAAAGAAAAGACTAGATGAAATCAAGCCTAAGGAAGAACAGCTTTTAAAACAAATTGGTCTTGGAACTATACCTTTAACCTGTAAAGAAAGGAAACAGGTTCTTTTAGGATTTAAGGATAGAGGTATTAAGTTCTTAGAAGGCGATGTTATTGAGAAAGACAAAAAAGATAAAGCGGTCAAATCTTTTAATAAAGCTCTTGCAATAGCTAAAGCTGATAAAAGATTAAATAATGAAATTGATGATATTGAAAGTTATTTAAAGAAAGTAGAAACTAGTGATAAAAATGATGAAAACTGGCAAAAGGCTTTAACAGCAAGAAATGCCGGAGATTACGAAGATGTTTTAAAACTGTTAAAGAAAGTTCCAGAAGAAATAGATATTCAGTATTACAGCTATTTAGCAGAAGCCTATTATAATACTGGTAATATTGAAGAAGCTGATAGATGCGCTAAAGTTCAACTTGGAAAACAGGCAGAAAATAACCGTGCAAAATTTGTTTTAGGGAATATAAAACTTGATGCGGGAGATTATGATAATGCTTATTATTACTTCTCTCAGGTTTATGAATCAGACCCGGATTATCCTGAAATAAGAGATAAACTGGCAAAATCAAGCCCAACATTCTTAGTACCAGTACTTGTATTTTTAGTTCTGGGCTTGCTTATATGGGTTGCTTGGGTAATGAAGAAGAAGATGCCTATCTATGATAAAGACGCAAAAATCAGAAAAGCAAAAAGCTTGTTCAAGCATAATTGCTATGATGAAGCTATTGATGTATTGCTTAGTGTCAGACATTCAACTTATCTAACTCCATCAGATACTTTGGAAGTAACAAGACTCTTTGCTCAATGCTATTTGAAGAAGGGCGCTTATGATAGAGCTATTGGTGAATGTAAGCACTTGATTACTCTGGCTCCTAAGAATGAAGAAGCTCATACCTGGTTAGGTTATGCATATTTAGGGCAACGCATGACATCCCCGGATGCTTTGCCTGAATTATTGAATCTATATAAGAAAGATTCTAGAAATATTGCTTTGGTTTCATTACTTGGTTCTTATTACGCTCAGCAGAAGAATCTCAATGAAGAAGGGGTAGGAATTCTTGAACAGTGGTTAAATTTGGACCACGACAATGTTGAAGTTCTTAAACCTTTGGGAAAACATTACTTAAAGAAGAATCGTTCTGATGATAAAGCCATGAAAGTATTCCATAGAATGATGGAAATAGGTTCTCCAGATCCTGATTTCATGCTTGGCGTTGCAAATGTATATTTGAAGACGCGACAGTTTGATGATTGTTTGAGTCTCTGCGAACATGTTATTAACATGGATATTAACAATCAATATGTTCATTCTATATTGCTTGATGCTTATAAGTTCCAGAATCGTTTGCCAGAACTTCTTGATATTTATGCAAATTTCTTGCAGAACAATCCTTACAATGTTGCTTTCCAAAACGGTTTAAAAGCTGCACAAGCGGCTTATGAAAAGGTTCAGAGATGGAATGCTGCTCAGGCAGCTAATGAAGCTGCTGCAGTTATGCAAAAACTTAATGCTTCTCAAGAAATGATTATGGATCCTCAACAGATGGGTTCTGGACAGACTGATATACCAAATACAGGAGAAGAAACACCAGCATTGGCAGAAGGTGAAATTCCTTGTCCACAATGTGGAAAGGGAAATCCTCAAAATGCTTATAACTGTCAGTATTGTGGTGCTAGTATGTTTTAATGAAAAAAAATTGGCTAATAATAGTATTATTGTTTTTGGCTACAGGCTTATCATATGCTGATGATAGCGATTATCAGACATTGAGAACTTTCATGAGTGCTCAGATGTATGGTGAAGCCTACAATGAGCTTATGCAGCGTGAATTAACAGGTCTTGCCTTAGATGCAAAGCTTAAATCTTTAAAGATTGATTTGTTGGAAAGAACAAATTTAAAGCTTCAAAAACAAGCTAAGGTAAGTCCTGATGATGCTGCTATATTTACTATTTTAGCTGATATTGCTTTTCAAAAAGGTGATTACGACAGAGCTTCGATGTATATTTCTACTGCTTTAGCCAATAATGCTAAGCCAATTGCAAATTATGTATTTGCTAAAATATTGTTCCGCAAAGGGAATATATCTCAAGCTTTCGATCAGATGAGTAAAGTCTTGGAGGCAATGCCAGATTCTCCAATTGTCTTCAATGATTTCCAATTTCTTTATAATTGTAAGCAGTACGGCGTTGCTACAGCAAAGAAAATAACCAAAGACTGTAATTTTTTAGTTCGAGCTACGCCTATTGCTTATGATGGAGATGAACTAGAAGTTCCTGTTAGTCCATTTGCTAATGATCCGACAGAAACTGATGAATCTATGGATTTCTCTGATTATAGAAGTAAAGATGACAATGACTATGATGATAATGGAGATGTTGATATAGGTGATGACCTGGCAGAATTATCAAAAATAGATATTGATCCGGCAAAGAAAGAGCAACCTGTTAAGAAAACAGATAAAGAAGAAAAGAAGGAAGTTGCTTCTGCTAAAGATTCAGATGATTTTGATATAGATGACAGTTCTTTTGATTTTGATGATGATTCACAGCCTAAGCAAGAATCTTTAAAAGCAGAAATAAAAGAAGAAGAAGAAAAATCTGATGAAGATCCGGAACTTGCAAAAATACAAAAGGCAGATGAATTATTGGCTTCTGCACATGCAAAATTTAAAGATGGAGATTTAGATACAGCTTTATTAAATATTAAAGAGCTTGATAAGCTAATTCCAAATTATAAAGATAAACAGAAAATAGAAGACAGCATAAAGTATGAGAAGAATTTGGTAAAACGATACAAAGATTCTGTTGAATACTATGAAAAGGAAGAAGATTACGACAAAGCTTTAAAAGTCTTTAAAGAAGCTTATAACTATAAACCAAAAATGTTCCCGGAAGCTCCGTTTTACATTGGTAGATGTTATCTTTTAAAAGCAGATCCTGATTATGACCAGGCTTTGAAATATTTTGAAATTATTCTGCCGGATTCTAATGTTAATGCTGAAATCAAACGTGATATTCTTTGGACAAAGTTAGAAATACTATATGATCAGGAAAAATATGAAGAAGCTAACGAGATATATCAACACTTTGTTAATAATGAAAGCGATTTTTTGGCCAATCAGCCTGATAATAAACGTTTTAAGTATGGTTTATGGTTACACCTCTATTGGGTATGGATTTTAGTTGTTAGTTCGATTTTCTTGATAACTGTATTTGCAGTATTTGTATTGCAGTTTATGCCAGACTTAGCTTTGATTGGCGGAGATCCTCTTGAAAACTCTAAAAAAGCTTTTAATCAGGGTAACTATAAGAAAGCTATTAACATAGGCGAAAAAGCTTTATTAAAGAAGCAGCCTATTCAGCGCGATCGTCAGTTAAGAGAAGTTTTGGTTCAGTCATATTTTGCTTTGAAAAATTTTGAAAAGTGTCAATATCATGCCAAAGAAATCTTAAGGGAATTCCCGGAAAATACTATTGCTTGGGGCCATTTGGCGAAAGCATCTATTGAAATCAATGATACTTCTCATGAAGCAGTCAGAATGTATGAAGAACTTTATAGAAACGATCCAAGCAAAAGGGAACTCTTGCCTTTGCTTTCTCATCATTATGCTACCACAAAGGATTGCTCTCAAGCTGCTATAGAAATCATGCAGGATTATTTAACTACTAATCCTGAAGATTCGGAAGTTACTATTGCATTGGCTGATGGGTATGTTAAGAACAGAACGATGAGCGAAGAAATAATACCTGTTTTGAATAATGCTATAAAACTGAAAGATAATATAGAGTATCGCGAACTTTTAGCCAGAACTTTCTCTAAATGTGGAATGTATGAGGAAGCTGCTCGTGAATGTGTCAGCGTTCTTAAACGCAGTATAAACAATGTTGGTATTCATGTTGTCTATACTTCTTCGATGAAGAAACTAAAACAGATTGGCAGAGCAATAGCTCAATATAAAGAATTTATTAATGAAAATCCAGGTAATAATCAACTTGTTGAAATTCTCAACGGGTTGAAAAAAGAAGAAGGAGATACTTCTACTCCTGTTGAAGAAGTGCCTTCTATTTTTGATGCTCTTGGAATGCCAGGAGTAGACGATATGGAAGAGCCACATTTACCATCTGCTTCTGATTCAGATTCTACACCGGTACCTGATTTCTTGACAAGTTCTGACAGAACAGATTCTCCTGTTGCTGCTAAGCCTGATAATGTTGTTTCTACCAATATACAAGGTGTTGGAACTGTTGAATTGCCAAGTAACATTCAAACCTTAGACCCGTTTGCAGAAAATGATCCATTGTTTGATGGTTTTGATACCGAAGAATTGCCAGAAGAATTAGGTGGAACATCACGTCCACCTGTTGAAACTTCTAAGTCATTAGATAGTTTAATAGATGATTTTAATAGTAATTCTGAAAGCAAATATGGTGAAGAACTGGCTTCAGTAAGAAATGTGTCTCCAAATTCACCTGTAACAACAGACACACTCGGTTTAGCCCAAAAAATAGAAGATGCAAAGGATTTGGCTGTATTTAAAAAGTGGGATAGAATAATAGAATTACTAACGCCAGAATTTGCTTCTGTTAGAAATAAAGACGCAGGTATGCTTCTTGTTAACGCCTGGTTAGGAAATAATAAACCAGAAAACGCCTTAGAAATTATACAAGCCTTAGATATTGACCCTGAAATGATGTCTGAAGACGTAAAAGATGTAATGTATAGAACTGCAGTAGCTTTGGAAACAAATAAAAATTATTCTCAAGCTTTGAAGCTATATGATGTAATCTGTAATGTTGATATAAATTTCAGAGATGCTTTTGATAGGTCCGACAGGCTATATGTAAAAATGAAGGGATAATTTAGAATTTACCGAATAACAATTCGCCTTCTACAGCTATTCCTTCTACTCTGACACCTGTAGCATCAGCAAAAGTGTAGCCTACGCCAAATTCAAAAATAATATTTCTGTTAAGGGGCAGTATGCCTAAAAACATCGGTTCCAAGTAACCGAAGCTACCTTTTTTATAAACATGACCAGAGGCTCTGCTTTTTAGTTTAAAATTGCCGACACCGCAGCTTACACGCCATCTGAATCTAGGATCTTTTTTGAACGAATCTTCCATAGAAAGACCGGTCATATCCAGATTGTATTTTACGGCTTCGCTTGTTTGTTCGCCGGCATGAAAGCTAAGCCCAAATTGGGGGTCGTTCATGGGTCCGCCTACAATTTTTACGCCCCACATTGCCATATCGCCTTCAAAATCTAAGGCAGAAGATTCGTTATGTTTATATCTTATTGATGGACCTATTCCAAAGGTGAACTCTTTTTCATTCTTTTCCTGGTGGTCGAGCATAAGAGTAGGTCCGATGATGCAATAACCTGGAGTTATTGCTGTTAATATGTATAACAAGACTAATAATGCTATTTTTTTAACTAACTTATTCATGTCAGATTTATCGGAAAGTCTTCAAGTTTTTTAACCATTAGGGAAGATATAAGATATAAGACTAAAACTTGAGATATAAGATATGAGATATAAGATATAAGATTTAAGATATAAGATTTAAGATATAAGATTTAAGACAGAAGAGGGCGAAGAGCATAGAGCGTAAAGGTAGTATTGTCTAGACCCCCTTTGGTAAAGGGGGATGTCATTCGTAGAATGACTGGGGGATTTTTAAGAAGATTGCCAAGCATTACAAAGCTAAGTCCGAAGAGTTTTTATTATATAAAATTGACGGACAGCAGCTTGTTCGACCTTATTCTCCTCCGCGGTCTCTGATAATAACTGCCTTCGAATAAGCCATGAGGGAACGAGCCTTGTGCGGAGAATAGAAGGTCTCGCGTCAGCTGTCCGTTTCTACTAACGAAGATCTGGTCCAAAAATGCGAGTAAGTCTTTTTAAAATCTTCTCCAAAAATGCTATAATTATCTTTATGAATAACAATGACGTAAAATCCCTAAGCTTTCCTGGTGATAAATCTATTGCTCATAGATTGGTTCTGCTTTCACTGTTGTTAAATAAAAAAATACAGATAGAAAACCTGCCTGACAGCAAGGATGTTTGTACTTCATTAAATATAGTTAAAAAATTAGGGGTAGAAGTTGTTCGGTCAGATAAAGATAAGTCTGAGGTTACATTAATAGGCTTAAACAAAAGAGTCTTTGAAGATGAAGTAACATTAGACTGCGGGAATTCAGGAACAACCGCACGATTGCTTTGTGGAATACTTTCTAATTTAAAAGGAAGATTTAAGCTTATAGGTGATGAATCTTTGTCGAAGCGGCCTATGGAAAGAGTTGTGCGACCTTTGGCTGATTTGATGGGTTTAAATATAAGAAGCACAGACGGGCATTTACCTATTTATATAGAAGCTAATGGGAAAACCAAAGCGACAGATTTTTTCAATCAAACGGGTTCTGCTCAGGTAAAATCTGCTGTTCTTTTTGCCAGTTTGGCAGCAGAAGGCAAGACAACTATCAGTGAAAAAGTTTTGAGCCGCGACCACACTGAACGTTTACTCTATTATTTGATGAAAACACAACAACAGTGCGGACAGCTTGCTTGTTCGACCTTATTCTCCTCCGCAGTCTCTGATGACAGGCTAAACTTCTCTATTCCAGGTGACATCAGCAGTGCTGCTTATTTCATTGTTGCTTCAGCTATTAGCGGAAAAAGAATAGAATGTAAAAATCTATTGTTGAATCCGACAAGAACAGGTTATTTAAGAGTTCTTAGACGTATGGGGGCTGAAATTGAAGAAGTGATTAAAAATGATTGCTGGGAACCTGTTGGCGATATCATTGTTAAAGGCGGCAATCTTAAAGCAACAGATATTAAAGCCGATGAAATTCCTTCTCTTATTGATGAACTGCCAATTTTGGCTGTTGCTATGGCATTCGCTAAAGGTAAATCGCGAGTTTCAGGTGCATCAGAACTTAGAGTTAAAGAAAGTGACAGAATTTCTTGTTTGATTAGCCAGTTGAAAAAAGCTGGGGTAGATTGTTCTGAATATGAAGATGGTTTTGAGATTATCGGCGGAAATAAGATTGTATCGGCAGAGTTGGATTCGTTTAATGACCATCGTTTGGCTATGAGTTTTGCCATATTAGCAAAATGTGCCAAAGTAGATTTAAAGGTTAAGGGAAGAGAATCTGTCGACATTTCCTTCCCCCAGTTCTACGATTATTTATCCTCACTTTGGTAATTGCGAGAGGCTGTGCTATAAAACTCGAATTTTGCTGAAAAATCAGTATTTATTTTTTTACAGCTACAGCTTGTCATTAAGAGTATAGCTTTCATGGCTAAAGCCCATACGCTCTACTCTTAATGACAAGCTGTAGATGCAAACTCTCCACTCTTTGCTCTTTTGCTCTCCACTTTGTCATAAACGTATAGCTTTCAGGGCTAAAGCCCATACGCTATACTTTTTATGACAAATGTGTAGACTTCCCTTATCTCTACGCTCTTGTGCTCTATGCTCTTGTGCTCTAATCTCAATTCTCTAAAGAATTTGACAAATAATTGCAAATATTTAATAATTGAGGAATCAGTTGGGGGTGAGACATTGAATATAGAGCGACTTGTTTGTCAGAACGCTTTACAATTGTTGGTTAACAAGAACGATCCGACATTGTTTAATAATCCAGAAACTTTTGAGAAAAGCCTTCTAGAAGGCGGAGCCTCAAAGTCGAACGAATTAACTGTTATAAAACAGAGTCTGATTCATAGAATTCCTTGGGAAGTAAGAAAGCAGGCTAATAATTTAACTCTGTCATTCGTTAAAGAACTATCCAATAGCTTTGCTGGAAAAGCGAATATTACATTAGAAATGGCTGAATGGGCTGTTGATGCTTGGATAACTGTGTTGAATTTGAAGAAAATACAAGAGAAGCCAACAGCAACTACAAACCAACCGCCAACACCAAACAATCAGATTAGTGTTCCAAATCAGCAAAAAAATCTTCCCCAGGCAGTCAAAAAAAATGATACAGATATGCCAACAACTGTTGCTTTTGAAAAGATAAAGGGCAGATTAGGAATTGTATTTGGTGAAGATGCGTTAGGCGATGTAAAAGTCTTTAACACATGGTATGACCAGACTTCATCAGAAGAAAGTTCTTCAATGTCTGTAACCCCTGTAAAATTGGAAACAGCACCGGTTAAGCCTTTTAAAGCAGCTCCTAAACGCAAAAAAGACAAGTTTGATGCTGTTAAAAAAGCTCCTGCAACTGGAAATACAGTAAGTAATAAAGCATCTCCATCTGCTGCTGAACCTAACGGAAATGTGGCTAATTCCGGTTTTAATCAAGCAGAATATAAACCTGGAAAAATGGAACAGCAGGCTTATGATTTATTGAAAAAAGGAAGCGCTTTTGCTAATCAGGCTTTGAAAATCCTCGCTCCTATAGCTGTCGGTGGTTCTGTTCTTGCCTGCAGAAAAATGGGTGAAGTTTATTATAAAGGCTATGGAGTTATGCAGAATTATCAGGCAGCTGAAGCCTGGTTAAAACTTTCTGCTGAGAAGGGGGATGCTGAATCTCTTTATTATTTAGGAACAATGTATCAGTTTGGTATGGGAGTGAAAAAAGATTTACCAACTGCAAAACAATTCTTTGAACGAGCTGTAAAGCTAGGTTATGCTAAGGCAGCAGATTCATTAAAGATCATGAATATGGGGTTTAATTTATGAGCTCAGAAAAAACTGTTGTTAACATGAGTTTATTAATATGGTGTGCCGTAGTAATTGCTGAGTTGATAGTAATAGCCTATTTGATTAATAGTGGTTTTGTTCTGCTGTTCATGGCTGTTCTTATATCTCCTATATTAGCTGCATTCAAGTGGCCTGCTCCCCAAAAGCAGCTTGTAAATGCTGAAGTTAAAGCAGAAGTAACTAACGAAAAGGCTGAGTAACAATGGAAAAAATAGAATTTCTATCATCTACCGGTTTGACTTTTTATTCTCCTGAAGAAGGTTATAGATTTCAAGATGAATTATTGCTAAAAAACTGGAATTACAGAGTTTTGCAGGATTCTAACTCGGCTGTATCGTTGATTCTTGGCGATAAGCCTGTTTTAAATGCTGTTTCTGGTGACCATCTTCTTAAAGATATTGGTGGAATAACAATATCATTTGGAGATGTTTTAAGAGCGATATTGGGGAAATGGATTCCTTTGCCTTTTAAGCTTAACTCAACTGACAAAAGCATTCCCACAAAGAGTGTGGACTGGGCAAGAATTATATTTACCAGACCAGTTTTACAGCTAGATGACAATATATTTAAATATGCAATAGCTGTAGATACCAATGAAAACACTGATCCAAATGCCGTTGGCAATAAACAGGGAACAGGATTGCTGGCAGAAGACATCGGTCATACTTTTGTAATAGATTCTGGTAATGTCTTCTTCTTTCAGACTCCAGCAATGCTTAATTGGATAAAAACCGCTTTTGTAGATATTCCTAGCAGTGCAGACGAAGCTATACCAGCTTATGCTATTTCTATGGCTTCTTTTATGACTTTGATTGATGGATTAAAGCTGGCTGAACTGGTTCCTGAAATGACAATCTTATGCCCTGAAGGCGAAGATATAAATGTTGACCTCATTCTTGATTTGGGCAACAGCAGAGCCTGCGGAGTTCTTGCAGAAGAAATACCTGGTAGTGATGTAAGACTTGATGAATGCTGTAAAATGGAAATAAGAAATTTAAAAGACCCAACTTTGACTTATACAGAGCCATTTTCAACCAGTTTCAAGTTTTACCCGCCTTTATTTGAAGGTGAAAACTATAAAGTTCCTTCTCTTTCAACAAGATTTGTTTGGCCAGGGGTTGTTAGAATAGGGCAGGAAGCTGCTGAAATGGAACAGTATGATATCGGTGATACCGGAATGTCGAGCCCCAAACGTTATTTGTGGGATTTAGACCAGAAACATTATCCCTGGTATTATAATCTTCCTATAGATGGAATAGGGAAAAAGGTTGATAGCCCGGTTTTAGCCAATATTGATGATGACGGTTATTTCAGTGAAGATTCTGGCAGCCCTAGTTTTGAACACTGTTATCCGGCAAGCTCAATGATGACATTTGTAATGACTGAAATTCTATGTCATGTTTATGCCCAGATAAATTCATTCGCTTATAGAAAATCAAAGGGACACCGCCAAGCTGCTAGAAGACTAAGAAACATCGTTTTGACTATTCCCTGCGGAATGTCTACTGCAGAAAAAAATATTTATATAAAGCGTATTAATAACGCTGTAGATATGTTTTTCTCGCTGACTCATAGAAGTGAAGCTCTTAAACCTAGAGTTCACATAGACCTTGATGAAGCTTCTGCTGTTCAGTTGACCTATTTGTATGGCGAAGTGGTCAACCATTTCATGAGCGATACCAGAGCAACAGTCGAATCTTTAGGCAAAAAAAGAATATCTGAATTAGGAATTGAAGAACCTACTTTTAGAATCGCAAGTATTGATATTGGTGGTGGAACCTGCGATTTGATGATTGCTGAATATAAAAACGGAAGCAATCATGGTTCTATTTTGCAAAAGCAGCTTTTCTCTGAAGGATTCTCTATTGCTGGTGATGAAATAACCAAGAGAATTATAGAAAAAATCATTCTTAAGAAAATATTCACTTATGCTAGAGAAAAGAATCCTGATATAGATTGGGAAGATTTCAGAATCTTCTTCGGTGACGGTCATGGCGGAAAAGACAAGCGTTTCATTGATATGAAAGCTGAAATGTGTCGCCAAATATGGATTCCTATGTCATTAAGATATTTGGAATTCGTTGAAATGAATGTGGAAGACCCCAATATTGAACTGAATTTCGATCAGTTTTTCCCTGACAGAATGCCAAGTTCTAACGTTCTGGATTTCTTTACAGAACAAATGAGAAGTGAATTTGGTGTGGAAATGACCTTAGCTGAAATACCTTGGAGAATATCAAGCATAATTACAAATTCAGTCATTTCTAATGTTATGGATAACGTTTTACGTATATTCTCTGAAGTCATTGCTCAGTTTAACTGCGATGTTCTGATTTTAGGCGGTAAACCTTCTTCTTTGCCAATAATCAGAGAAATTCTATTAAGATATATGCCTGTAAAACCTTCTGGAATTATTTGTCTTAAAGGTTTTTCTGTGGGAAGCTGGTATCCGTTCTCTCAAAAAGGTGGCGGTATTGCAGACCCCAAGACAACCTGTGTTATGGGAGCAACAGTATGGCTATATGCTGAAAAGCTAAAGAAGCTGGAATCTGTTTCCATTTCTTCAGATAATTCTATGATTAAACAAAGAGAGTGCTTTATTGGAACATTTATAAAAGATACTTTGATTATGGATAAAGAAATGTTTCCAACAGAAGCAAATGCTGCAAATCTGAATCTGACAAAATCTGCTGCACTTGGTGTAAGAAGGGTCGATTCCAATCTTTGTATGGTAAATCCTTTATGGGAAGTTCAAATAGACCAGAGCAAGCTTAAATCGGCTGGTCCTTATACTCTAATCCTGATTCAGGATAATAACGACAGAGAAATGGTTAAGGCTACAGATTTCTTCGATGAAATGGGTCGTAAAGCTGACAAACACGCTGTTTCCATAAAACTTAAAACGATGGTAGCAGAACGTTATTGGATAGATACTGGCTGCTTTGAACTCTAATTAGAAAGGGGTAAAAAATGGAAGACGAATTATTGGCTTTCCCGCCAGAAAATAATGAAATTCCGCCTTTAACTGGTGAAGAATTGGTTATAGTTAGAAAGATGATTTCAGAATATAATCAAAAAAATTCATTTTTGCCCTCTGATAATGTTGAAGTAAAGCCCAATATAGAGGGAAATAATTTATTTCAATCTCAAGAGCCTGTTCCAGTAAAACCAGCAGTAACAAATTTGTTCAGCGATGAACCTGTTATGCCTCCAAGTACTCCTGGGTTGTTGTTCTCTGACGATAGTTCAACTGATAATGAATCTGAAGCCAGTTTTGATGAACTTTTAGACAGTTGTAAGGGGTATGATTCATCGGAATCCTATCTGTTAAACGATTTTAAAGAAATACTGTCGAAAACCCAGAAAAATGTTGAAAAAACACTAATTACAGCATTCTTGGGTGTGTTTCCTTGTAAAAGATTTATAAGACATGGAACTCCAGAACAGAAGTTATTTTTCTTGAAAGTAATAGGTGACAGATTCTTAGAAAACATTGCTGGTTTGAAGTTTACAGAAAGAAAAAAGCTTTTAAAACTTGTTGCCAAGTATTTGTCTGATGTTTCTGAAAATTATACTTTTATTCCGATGGAAGGTGAACCTTTTAAGCCAATGTTCCATGAAAGGGTAGAGGGGTCGTCATCAAGCGGTTTAATAGTTAAAGAAATGCGTAGCTTTCTAATTGTTGACAGTGGGTCAAATCGTATTATCTATACAGGACTGGTTTTGTCATGAGCAGCATTATAAAAACAAGAACTCAGGGTTTCAGAGTTTATACATTCCGAAATCAAGAAGTTCATAAATACTATAGCCATTTACAGTCTGTTATGCGTTCTATTGATGAAAATGGAACTTATAATGAGCTTTTTGCAAAGCCAGAAATAGATTCTATGGCAGTTGGGGCTACAGAAATAGAATGGACTTGTTCTGAAAACGGCAAAGCTGTTCATATTTCTCAGCTTCCTGAAGCAGAACGTAATAGAATAGAAAAAATAGTTACAGATGCTTTTAATAAAATAGATACTTATATTTCAGACAACAGAGATAAATCTGGCAAGTTTAGAGATTATGCCCAGTTTTTGGCTATTGTTGGTAAGCGCCCTGATTCAAATCAAATATGGGTTATAAATAGAAAACCAATTATAGTTCAATGGGGTTTTGCAGATGAAAACGGTTTGATGGGCAGTTCTGGTATCTATTCTGATTGGGATAGCTTTATTAAAGACATAAAAAGAGAAGAGCCCCAAAAAGTCGAAGAACCTGAAAAAATAATGGAAAAAGTTGCTCCTATGGCTTCTCCTTCTCTTTTTGCAGAGCAAGAAAAATCAGCAGAAGAAGTAGTGGAAAAACCTGCGGAACCGCCAAAGCCTTCTGACATTAAACCCAAAGAACCTGAGCCAAAGCCGACAGATAAGAAAGAGGCTGCTCCTGTAGATACAGAAGAACCCCAGACTGTTATGGCCGGTTTAGGTAGTTATGTTTGGGTTAAATGGCTCGCTATTGTTCTTTTCATAATCATTCTTTTGCTTTTACTATTTAGGTTAATTCCAAGAAATGATTTTGGAAGATTAGGCAACAATGGCGGTAACATGGGTGCTATTAGCGGATCTCTTGGCGGTGGCGGAGGAGATTCTGGCGGCCAGGGTGGTGGAGTCGGTGATGGCAATGGTGCTGGCAATGGTGCTGGTGGTCAGGGAAATAATGGCAATAATGGTAATAATGGCGCTGATAATGCTGGCGGTAATCCTGCTGTTAATCCTGATGATAATTGCCCGGTATGTAGCCAGCCTTTTAGGAGCCATGGACCAGAAGACTATAAGAAATGTATTCGTCAAGCCTCTAGTAGAGGAGGAGCTGGTAATGGCAAAGGTTCTGGAGCACCAGCAGGTTCTGAACAAAATGGAATAGCAGGTGGCAACTCCGGCTCTGGCGACGGTAACGGTGCTGGTGGACAGGGTAATGCAGGTGGCAACCAAGCCTCTGGCGATGCTAACGGAGCTGGCGGCCAGGGTAATGCAGGTGGCAACCCAGCCTCTGGCGATGCTAACGGAGCTGGTGAACAGGGTAATGCAGGTGGCAACCCAGCCTCTGGTAATGCTAACGGTGTTGGTGGACAGGGTAATGCGGGTAGCAACCCTGCCTCTGACGATGCTAACGGAGCTGGCGGACAGGGTAATGCAGGTGGCAACCCAGCCTCTGGCGATGCTAACGGAGCTGGTGAACAGGGTAAT
>JAFPZP010000055.1 GCA_017417215.1 Candidatus Rifleibacteriota bacterium
AAAAGTATAGCGTATGGGCTTTAGCCCTGAAAGCTATACGTTTATGACAATGGGTAGGCTACAAACAAATAAATACTGATTATTTGACTAAGTCTTTAGGTTTCCAGACGAATCGGGGGCCTTCTTGCCCCATAATTCCACTTGGAACAAAATTTGATTTTTCTAGAACACGTATTGACGCAATGTTAGTTTCTTCGGTTTCAGCTTCAATCTGTTTTACATTTGGCTGTTTTGAAGCCCATTCAGACAATGCTTTAACGGCTTCTGTCATATAACCTTTATTTTCATATCCGTCATTTATTCCATAACCTATTTCTACTACACCCTTTTCATCAATCCCCTTAAAAGATAAAGTTCCAACGATTTCATTGTTTGAATTTTTCAATTCCATAAACCACAATGTATACCAAATATGGCTTTCAGGGTGATTCACACAACCATCTAACATTTCTTTATAAGCTATTTTTAATATTTCGTTTTCCTCGTTTTCAACAATTTCTTTCATTTTATCTAAAGAAATTGGATATATTTTCAATCTTTCTGTTGTAATCATATGTTTACTCATTTTTCTACAAAAGAACCTATTTCTATCAAATTTCCTTCCGGGTCGGAAATATAACAGGTTCTTTGCCCCCATGGTTCCGTGGTTGGCGGAAGGTATATCTTTAACAAAAATTCCAAACCCGTCTAGTTTCATTTATTTCTCCGTTTCTATAATAAGGAATCCTGATTAAAAAGTAGTAAATTTTTATTGGCTTTTGATAAGATTTTAAGCTTAGCAGAAAACCCGCTTTTAGAAAAAATTCCGAAAAAAACTTTATAATCTTTGAAAACTGTTTTTAAATCCTTAGAAGATTCATACTTTTGTGAAAAGCTGTAATAGACCTCTTTTATAAAATACAATAGGTTATTAGTTCTGATGCAAAACAATCCCCTTATCTCTTCCTCTATGCTCTTCTCTCTAGATAATAGGCTTGTTGGCTACTATATCGTCAGCAAGCAGGAATACTTCGTACAGAGGTATGGTAAGAATATCACGCTCTTTGTTGTAGCCAAAATTTGAAACAGATATTTTTATTGCTGTGCTCTTAGGGTTATAACTTCTGAATTCATCTAAGGAGTTTAATTTACCTTTATCCTTTTTTACATCAACAGGTAATATTTTTCCGTTATTGTATAATATAAATTCAAACTCGTGGCTGTTTTTACCTGTCCAATAAAACAATGGGATACCTTTCATTACAAATTCATCTGCAACATAATTTTCATAAAAAATACCAGACAAAGTGTTACGTTTGTCTTTAACAAAAAAGTCTGACTGGCTAACCTGGCTTTGAAAAGCAAACATTCCTTCATCTGCAAGATACATTCGGAATAAGCCGTTTGTTTCTTCTATTAAAGGCAACGACACTTTACCTGTTTTTATTTTGCTTCTGTAAATTACATTAGCTAATTCAAGCCACTGATAAGCGTTAAAGTAATCTCTATTTGATTTGCCTTTTTCCAATACAGATATTTTAAAATTCTTATTCTCTTTATTTAATTGAAAAAAAATATTTTTATAAACATTTCTAGTTTTCAAGATTGTTTCATTGGAAATATTATAGGTATCCATATCGGCAAGGTAGTTTGAATAGACTTCTTTTATCACCTTTGTAGCTTCTATATAAGATTTTTCTTCAATAAAAACATTTAAAGCTTCTGGCAAACCACCTATGGTCAAAAATTCATAAAGAGCATTTAAAGCCAATTCATGTTCATAAGTTTTTAATGGGGTTTTATTTGAATAGCCATCTTTTATTATTTTTAACAATTTTTTATTCGTGTTTAAAAGATATTCTTCAAATCCCATAGGGTAAATGTTCATAGAATCAATTTTCCCAACGGGGAATAGAAAATTATTTGAATCTTTGTTTTCCTGTTGTCTTATTGAAAGCCTGACTAGTGAACCAGTTGCAATTACAGGTAATTGAGGGTAATCCTGGCAAAAGTATTTTAACGAAGATAAAACTTCTTGGCAAATTTGAACTTCGTCAAAAATAAGCGGCAATTCATTAGAAATCTTCTTCCCGTAACGAGTTTCAATATAAGTCAGATACTCATCTGGATTAGAAGTTGTAGAGAAAAAATCTCTGGCATCTTTATCTCTTTTTAAATCAATATAGAGAAAGTCATCAAAATGCTTTTGGGCGAATAGTTCCTTCACCAGATAGGTCTTTCCTGTCTGTCTCGCACCCCAAATAACAAGTGGTTTTCTTCTTTTACTTTTAAACCATTGATAAATATCTTTCTCTTTTATGCGTTCCATAAGTGATTCCAAAGTCTAAATACAAGTTTTAGCAATTATTTTATACAATAATTTACAAGTTTTAGGCAAATTTTTCAACCAAAATTTACAAGTTTTAGTAACTTTTTCCACAAAAATTGTACCAGTCAATAAATTTAGATTATATGTTAAACTAAGAAAAATATAGTTTGGAATTTTAATTAAAAGGGAAATCATATGACTGGTTCATTATCTAGAAAAGATTATAAAGAAGGCTTGATTGCTAGTTGTTTAGATTTATATGAAAGCTACGGATATAACTTTATAAAAAGAATTGAAAAACCAGTTGAAGAAATTTATTTTTCAATTGCTCCTAGTCTTGATTCTGACATAGAAGAACTAAGTGAAGAAGAGAAAGAAAAAGAGAGAAAAGAAAATGAATTAAAGCAAAAAAAAGAAGAAGAAAAAAATAAAAAGAGAAGAGAGAAAATAAACGAAGTCTACAAGAAAGGGCGTGAAAGTTCTTCTTATAAACAGTTAAAACCTTTAAATAGAATTGATCCTACAACTTATGAATACAGAAGGAAAAGTCTTGCTAGCAGAATATGCCGAGGACAAGATTTTATAGATAAAATCTTTAAGATTATTAGAGAGAAAGTAAAGCAGAAACAATCTGAAAATAAGGTATTCCCAGCCTTAAAGCATTCTTTTTTATTACTGCCAACTTTCAGTGAAATGCTTGTAGACTTTATGCAAAAGAAAGGCTTGGATAGCAAAGATGTTTACGAAGCTGCCAATATAGACAGGAGATTATTTTCTAAGATTTTATCTGATACTTATTATCAACCTTCAAAAGAAACAGCTATTTATCTATGTTTAGCCCTTCATTTAAATATGGATGAAACGAATGAATTTCTGGCAGCTGCCGGATACACACTTACAAGAAACAGAATCAGCAATATTGTCGTTGAATACTTTATAAGAACCGGTAATTACAATATTCAAGACCTTCTTGAAGTTATCAGTGACATTCAGAATCTAGCAAAAAAAGAATCTGATGATGATAAATAAAAGAAGGAAGCAGTCGGTAAGGCCAACATCAGGGAACATCCTACCAACCGCTTCCCAATTGTTTATTATTTGAAATTAAGCATATTCAAGAATTTTCTTATAGGCTTTATCTAATAATTCCATACCATCGATGTTTCTTATAAAGTTTCTTTCTCTGAGGTTTTGAATTGAAGTATTCTTTTTGATATTTCCCTTGGTTAATGCTTCATAAAAGGGTTGGTGGCTGGCATAATCAGACACAGCATTGATTAGCGCATAGCCAGTTCCTTTATAGTTTTGCAAATCTGGAGCATTTTCGAATCTGTATAATAAATCTTTTCGCCTTCGTTCAGTATTCGCTTTATGCTCTTTTCCACCGTCTTTTCTTATAGGTAATAAAGCATTAATAATAGCTTCTACTTTTTCAGTAGCAAGTTTTATTTTATATAATTTTTCAGCACTCAATATAAGATAATCCATATAATTCTTAGCATTAAAAAGAGTTTCACGTGCCATAATCATTTTTTCTTTTATATTTCCTATATGAGACGCACTCCAACAACGTTTTGCTGTTTGCAAAGCTAAATTTAAAGTATTTTTACAAACAACTCTAACAGGTGTCATTATAACTTTAACAGCACCACTTCCATCATGAGTATTGGTAAAAACAATATATGGGTCTATATCATCGTCAAATATTCTAAACATAGCTGGAATTCTTGCCAACAACCAAATTCTCTTTCCTCCGTCAATTGATCCTGCTGTTTCATAAAGAATATTGTGATTGCCCAATAATTCGTCTGTAAAAGCAAAAGCTTCAGTATTCTGAATAATTTTATATTTTTTTGTTACTATTCCCAAAATCTTGTCATCTCTATCTCTGACATTTGCAACGAAATTTTCGGCTATTTTCATTTTTCTTTTGAATGGATCTCTGCCGGGATAACAAATTTCAGAATATACTGGCATCGGATAAACAAACCAGTCTAGCTTAGCAGCTTTTATAGCATCATTGGAATTTAAAGCACCAAATACCTTTTCCCCTAAATTCTCCCAAGGCATAGGTCTATTATTTGCATCAAACATTGTTTCAACGTTAGACATTTTTATTCTCCGTAATTTTATATTGGTTTTAATAAAGCCTCAGCTATATTCATTAACAACTTGTAATAATTATATTGAAAGGATTTGCAAACTCGCAATACTTTTTCGGTAATTGTCGCTTCTAAAGGGACAATTTCAAAACTGTTTATTATTTCTTATTCCATCTTAAACTCAAGGCAAATGCAGACTTTATTAGCTATAAAACTATATTTAAGTAATAATTATTGTTTATTTGTAGCGCCTTCCAGACGCAATTTTATTTGGATCTTATACCTAGGGCGACTAAAGTCGCCCTAGGTTATTAAAGTAGTGTCTTTCAGACACAAAGAATATCATCATTTACTATTTTTCATAACACTAATATTAGGCTGAACTACTTACATTGAAGATTTTTGCCTTTTAGGGCATTTTTCTTCATTTAATTAAAGACACAATTTTATATTGCAACGCAAACTCATTCGTTGCACTTGCGTTGCAAACGAATCAAACAGCCTATTGGTCGTTATTTCACATATATATTTATTCTTTCGTTGCAATTTTTGTTTTACTTCATTGCCACATTAATAAATGATTTTAAAATAATCTAAGACCTTTTTAAAACGATTTTGGGCAGTAAGACAGGTATCAATCAAATAACTTTTTTGCTTTTTCCATTCACGTAAACCACGATAATAAAAGAGTTTTAGACTATCATCAATTATAAAAGGAACAATATTGTTTCTTAGACATTCTTTAAAAAGAATAAGTCTGCCGACTCTTCCGTTACCATCTTGAAAAGGATGAATCTTTTCAAAATCGTAGTGAAATTTAATTAAATCATCAAAAGTTTTATTCTTTGTTTTATTATAATTGCTAATTAGTTTTTTCATGCTTTTAGCAACTAAGGCTGGAGACGTAGTTTCCTGTCCTCCAACAGTATTGTCCATTTTTTTATACTCGCCTAATGCAAACCAATTATTTTTACTATCGGTTGTACCAGATTTTAGAATTCTGTGAAGCTGTTTAATGAAAGACTCGCTTAAAGCATAATTAGCTTGTTCAATAGCCAGATCTATGCATCTGAAATGATTTATAGTTTCGATAATATCATCTATTTTTACAACTTTATTTTCCAGACCAATTGTGTTTGTTTCAAAAATATATCTGGTCTGTTCATGAGATAGATTACTACCTTCAATATGGTTAGAATTATAGGTTAAATCAATCTGTATTTTATGATATATTCCACCAGAAATTTTATTGTTCTTTTCTATTTTTAGCCGTTCTAAGAGCTTATTTGGAATTTTTTTAAGTCGCTCTTTTCTTATAGGTTTTTCAGCATTTAGCGGAATCTTCCAAGTTTTCCCATCTAAAATAGCACCATCTACACGACCATTTTTGCAGTAGTTTCTAACGCTTCTTTCCGAAAGATTTTATTTTGAGGCTATTTCTTCAACAGTTAAATATTTCATAAACTGCACCTCTTTTAATGTTTATCGGAAATATTATAACCTTATCGGCAATTTATCTCAAGTTTTTGTGAGAAAATTATGTTTTTTATTTTGCCGATAGACTGTTGATCATTATTTCATAAACAATTTTCTCTTTCGTTGCATTTTTTGTTTTTTATTCGGATTTAATACTATGGTGATTAAATAATACAAATTTCTCAACGTACATTTAAATTGAGAATATCTTTCCATAACCACATGATTCTAGTATAATTATATATAGCTAGACGGAAGAGCAGAAAGAGCAGCTGCCCCTTAGGTGATTTTACCCTTGGTTATGAGGAATTGCCCGTCCTCTCGTCTAGCTCTATTTTTCCAACAACCAGTCAATTAAGTTCAGATTCTTGATTCCAGCATAGGAATTAATATAGTTTCTATCCAATGATAAAATAATTTTTTCATAATTATCTTGAATATTTTGCAAAGGACGTAGTTCTCGTTCGGCTGTTTCCTTGGAAAGCATACTCTCTGTCACTTGAATATATATTTTTTCATTAGGTTTTTCAGCAACAAAGTCTACTTCTATATCACCAATTTTTCCAATATATACTTTATAATTTCTGCGAATTAACTCTAAAAATACTATATTTTCTAATATATGACCTCTATCTGTATCTCGATAGCCCAAAAGCATATTACGAAAACCTAAGTCAATAATATAGTTTTTCCCTAATGTCTTAAGAAGCTGTCTGCCCCTAATATCGTATCTGCTTATCTGATAGAAAAAGAAAGCATTTCTTAAATAGCTTATATATTTTTCAACTGTTTTACCAGCAATATTGTTTTTCTTTTTATCTATATTACCTTCCGCCGATAAAACATTCCCAATATTATTAGGGGAAGTTATGCTTCCAATATTTGAGCAGAGATAAAGTATTATTTTCTGCAAAGTATTCTGGTCAGCCGAATTAACTCTCATTAGAATATCTTTTATTAATACTGTTGAATAAATACCTTCCAACACCTGATTACTTCTAATTTCATCAAATTCATATTCTCTTAAAACGGGCATACCACCAAATTGCAGATACTTTTGAAATTTTTCTTCATTAGAAACTTTGTTTTTAAATTTATAAAAATCTAGAAACTCTTTGAAAGAAAGAGGCAAAATACATATTTCTACATATCTTCCTGATAAAAGAGTGGATAGTTCTGTAGAAAGAAAATAAGCATTTGAACCTGTTATATAAATATCGACATCATAATCAATTCTAAATGATTCGATTGCTTTTTCCCAGTATTCAACAGATTGCAACTCATCGAAAATCAGATAAGTTTTACCTTTTTTAGCGATTTTCTTTTTTACAAAATCATAAAAAGAAAGGTAGTCTTTGAGATTTCTATACTTTAGTGATTCAAGATTGATATGGATTATATTCTTTTCTTTTACGCCCGAATCAACGAGATATTTATGGAATAAATCTAAAATCGATGATTTACCGCTTCTGCGAATGCCTGTTATTATTTTGATTAAATCTTTATCTTTATGTTGAATTAATTGTTCCAGATATATAGGTCTGTTTATAAGTTCATTCATAATAAACTCCTATTATTTGGATTATATAAGATTATTATAATTTTGGCAATAGTTTCTGACTTGTAAGTCTGAAAGTATATAATTATATAAAGTTTCTTACTTATATGTCTGAAACTTTTATTTTTCTGTGATTAAATAATTCAATTTAATTTTATATAAACTTCACCTCTCAACTTTCAGTTTTTCCTTCTCACTTTTCAATGTATTCCAGCATCTGGCAGAAACCATCACGACAGCAAACAATATGTTTGTCGTCACTTAGCCATTCAATTCTTCTAAATTCTAACGGAACAACAATTTTACCATTTGGAGTAATAATTCCTACCTTAGATTTTTCATTTACACCTATTTGTACAGTATAAAAAACATCACCTATATTACTTATAATAGTGTATTTGGGTGGAATTATTATATTTTCATCAAAGTCTTTCAAACCAACTTTGTTATTTTCTGAGAATTCAATTAGTTTTTCTTTATAATGGAATCTTAAATTATTATTTCTGCATGGATATAAAACTCTGCCTTTTTTATCGACTAGTCCTCTATTGTCAATATTATCTTTTGCTACCATATAAGTATCTTTATAACTAGGTGATATAAAAGAATATTCAGAATCGAATATTTCCTTTCCATTTCTATCAAAAATTCGCTCAATTCTTCTATTTTGTTTCTTGTCAAAATAATCAGCTATTATTTCGCCGTTTTTAAAAATATCCACATCTGAAAATTGCGGTTCAAATAATACCTTTTTATTATTTATATCATATATCCCTATCAAAGTATCATCATTATCAAATCTATTATTATTACAAAAAGCTATCAAACCATTCACACAATCTCCATAAATATCTTCAAAAACAGCTTCTGCAAGCCATTTTCCTGATCTATCTATTATTCCCCATTTACCTTTTTCCCAACCACCATAATGAACCTTAAAAATTTCATCATAATCATCTAATGTTACTATTTCGTCATAAATAAATGGGATAACTTCGTCTCCTTTTTTATCTATAGCGCCCCAAAGTTCAGTTTCTGTCCAATACATGCCTTTGTTACACTTGTTATCCCATTTTTTATCAATTGTCCATTTCCCTTTACATACAATTGCTATGCCGTTTTTAAAATCATTAGCATAAATATATTGAGGTTGAATAATTTCTTCACCATATTCATTTAAAAATCCCCATATTCCTGCATTATAATCTGAATAATAAGCAAGTTTTCCCTCTAGTTTAAGAGTTGAAACTCTGCACATTCCTTCATTATAATCTTCTATTTCTTGATATTTTTCTTTATTAGTTTGAGTATTTAAGTTTATTATGTTTCTTTTCTTATCTATAAAATGCCATTCATTGTTTTGTTTAATTTTGGCAAATCCATTTATAAATTCTTCCGCATATTCAAATTGCATTGGAATTATAAAATTCATATTTACATCTATATACCCATAACCAAAACCATTTTTACCTACTATTGCCATACCTTCATGAAAATCATCGATATAGCTAAAATCAACGCTACAAAGTCTTTTGCCTTTACTATTAATAATAATAATAATACAATTTAATTGCTCAGAATCAGAATCTTTAACAACATAAGCTTTTAATAAATCTAATTCTTTTTGCCAATAATCTGAATTCTCCCAAACATTTTCATAAATTAGATGAACATAATTTGCATTCCACTTCCAGATACGCTTTAAAATACATTTATCATCTTCATAAATAATATCATCTGTTAATTCAGGCTCACTATAATCTGTACCTTCTGAATAACAAAGTTTATTAGACAACAAAAAGCCGTTTTCAAATTTAATTATATTTTTATTATATGTCTGTGAAAATACATCATCAGTAATTACAGCAGATTGCCAGATTTTGTCAGTAAATTCGTAACCTCTAAAAGAAACCTTCTCGTCTTTTTCTTGATGTCTTTCTATAGGAAGCACATATTTTTTACATTCACCATTATCGAAAAACACTTTCAGAGCAAATCTTTCAGTATCAACCGGCGGAAATGCTTCAACTTTTGTAAAATTTGGAACATCATTTTTTTCTGATTCAATCTGCTCTTCTTTTACTTCCATATTTTCTCCGATATAGCTACTTTGTTAATCATTTTCTTTTTTATTATACCATAGTTCTCAGATTAAAATGTCGCCTGGCAAGCGACATTTTAATATTGCAACGAAAGCGTATTCATTGCACTTGCGTTGCAAACGAATCAACTATTTTATAATTCCGTATTTTGTGTCTTTCCCTTGGCCCATTTTTGAAATTTTACCTAATTGAATAAGTTTATTAAGTATTCTTATAATTTTATCTTTATTTAAGCCGATTTCAGATTCAATTTCATTTCTTGTAAAAATACGATTAGTCGTAAACAAATCGAATACTTTTTCCTCAATAGGTTTTAAATTTGATTCAACAGTTGTAATAGGCAATATAACACTAATTGTATTGTCTAATATTTCAAATTGTGGTTTGTTTGGAGAATCAAAATAAGCTTTTTTTATTCTGTTTATACCTGTTCCGAATTTCTCTATGTGACCAAGTCGCAATAAAACATTTCCTAAGGTTCTATTACGAAGCAAAGAATACTTACCATTTAAAAATTCTTCTTTTGATAATCCTACAGGTAATCCACCTGGTGAAACTATTTCAATTCTATCAGAAAACATACTTACCTTTATTGATGCAGAAATATCCCAAGTGCGATGAACAATAGCATTAACAATTGCCTCTCTATAAGCTACTTCTGGAATTGTCTCTATGGTGACTCTCTTGCTTTTTATAATTTTTTCATATTGATAATATCTTTTATAGAATTCCAAAGCTGATTTATACATTCTTAGAACTGATATTCTCTCTAAAGTTAATCTATCAAGAAATTCGTCAATATCAGTTCCAAAACGAACAATATCTATTCCACTAAAAGTATTTGAATCAGCTAAAAGTTCTGCTGCAATATTATAACCAGTCTTGTCATTGAATAATTCTAGCGTTTTTAAGGTATCGGCTGTTAAAGATTTTATTTTTAATTTTGAAACTAACTGTTCTTCAAGTTCTTTAAAATCTAGATTTTGTTTTTTCGAAGGAATTTCATCATAATCAAGATTCTGCCCTTCTAGTATTAATCTATTATACTCTATTTTTTCAACAGCAATAGTGGAAGAATCATTCCTTTTATAAGCTCTGTTTTTATAAGTATATGGTTTATCTAAACCTTCGAAGACTTTTAATGTTACGGTTTTTTTCTTAGAATCCACATCTAGATTATAATTTGGAATAGGATTAATAGAGTCATTAATTTTGTTCTCTATTGTTAAACAAGCTTTAACAGGTTCATCTAAGCCTATGATTTTGCCTTTATCTGAAACACCAAAAATAATTTCCCCTGTTCCATAATTTGCAAAAGCACTGACCGTTTTAAGAAATGAATCACTAATAGCAGATTTAAATTCTAACGATTTGTTTTCTCTTAATTTCATATTAATATCCTTAAAATGATTATACCAAAAATGCAACGAATACACTTTCGTTGCACTTACGTTGCAAACGAATCAAATAGGCTGTTAATCGTCATTCTAGAAGACTTAAAACGAAGAGACTTTCTTACCTAAATATACCCCTAGAATACAGCAAAATAGACTCAGAGCTATATATAATCCGCCATAATAATAAGACTTGTTTTCTAGTAGATTTAAAGCTTCTAAGGAAAATGTTGAAAAAGTGTTAAACCTCCGCAAACTCCAGTTTTCCAAAATAATAAAGTATTTGGAGAAATATCCTTTCTGCTGCTCGCTACACCTACTATAAAACCAATTATTATCGCCCCGATTATATTTGTTACCAATGTCAAAATTGGAAACTGAGTTTTTACTGGAATTAAGCTGATTGCGTATCTGCTTATTGCACCTAATGCCCCACCAAGACCTACGTATAAAAAATTCATATATCCTCCAGATACTTTATTAAAGAATTAATCATATTTTCCTAGGTTAGTCAAAGAATTTGCTTTAGCTAAGTGTTTTATCTATAATAGTAAAGAAATTTATGAGAAGCATTAGAAGGCTAATAAATGAGCAACACAGGCAGAGAAATAGAATCTGATATTTCCAGAGCGACCAGTCAGGAATGGCTTGTTACAAACGGAATAGGCGGTTATGCCTCTTCGACAATTCCCTGCATTAACACAAGGCGCTATCACGGTATTCTTGTAGCCTCGCAACGGCCGCCAATCGAGCGAGTTGTAATGGTTTCCAGACTTGAAGAAACCATAATCATAGACGGTCGCGAATATCCGCTTTCTACTGCAGTTCACAAGAAAAAGATTCAAAAGCCTTCCGGTTATCTTCATCTGGAACGCTTTGAGAGAACTCCCCTGCCCGTCTGGTATTATCAGATAAGAGATGTTCTTGTTATCAAGAGTCTAAACATGGTTTACGGGCAGAATACCACCATCGTCACCTATAAACTGCTGGCAAACGGCAATAATGTTACGTTAAAAATCACACCGCATTATCTGTTTAGAGATTTTCACGGCAATCAACAAGAAAACCCAGGAATTAAAGACTGTCTGACTGTAGAAGAACGTCAGTTAAAAATAACCCCTTATGCCAATGCTCCTGAACTTCACATGAGATGGGACAGAGGCATTTTCAAAGAAAAATTGGAATGGCATAAAGACATTTTCTTAAGCGTTGAAGCAGAACGAGGCTTGCCTTCAACAGAAGACGATTTTTCCTATGGCACTCTAGAAATCGACAATTTCAGCGGTTCAATTTCAATAGCCTTTTCAGATCAACCTATCGCTTCCTTTAACCCAATAGACTTGAGAAAACGTGAAGAACAGCGATTAGAAGCGATAACCAATTCCATTCAATCAAATGACAAGGTTTTAAAAGACCTGCTTCTTGCTGCTGACCAGTTTATTGTCGACAGAAAAAGCACTGGCAGCAAAACGATTCTGGCGGGCTACCCCTGGTTTTCAGATTGGGGAAGAGACAGTCTTATTGCCCTGCCCGGTCTAACTCTTGTGACAGGACGCTTTGGCGATGCAAAATCAATTTTAAAGACCTTTGCTTCAAGCGTTAAACATGGTCTTATCCCGAACTGCTTTGCAGATGTTGGGAATGAAGCCAGTTACAATTCTGTAGACGCTTCTCTGTGGTTCTTTATAGCTGTTTATAAGTTTCTTGAATACACAGACGATTACGATTTTGTTAAAAATGAGTTGTTCCCGGCTATGACTCAGATTATAGAAGCCTTCATAGACGGTACCATTTACGATATTAAGATGGATTCAGAAGACGGCTTGATTTCGGCTGGCAACAAAGACATTCAGCTTACCTGGATGGACGTTAAAGTTGATGGTCAAACTATTACACCTCGAAACGGGAAGGCAGTAGAGATTAACTCGCTTTGGTACAATGCTTTGAGGGTTTATTCCCTTATAGAAGAGAAGTTTGGCAAAAATTCAAATGAAATAAAAACTCTAGCCCGAAAAGTTAAGAATAACTTTAAAAAGACGTTCTGGAACGAATCTAAAGAGTGCCTCTATGATTATATTAAGTCTGACGGAACGCCAGATGAAGCTTTCAGACCGAATCAGATTTATGCAGTCTTCCTGCCTTTTGAACTTTTAGAACCGAAAGAGGAAAAAGCTATTACTGATGCAGTTTTCGCCAAGCTTTACACCTCATACGGCTTAAGAAGTTTAGCGCCGGATGATAAAGCTTACGAACCTTTTTATCATGGAGACAGAGTTCAGCGGGATAAACAGTATCATCAGGGTACTGTCTGGGGCTTTTTAATTGGTCCTTTCATAAGTTCATATCTTAAAGTAAACAACTATTCAATTGAAGCCCAGTTAAGAGCTTCTCTAATGATAGAGCCATTCATAAGCCATATGAATAACGAAGAATGTCTTGGAACAATTTCTGAAATATTTGATGGGAATATGCCTCACAAGCCTGCAGGATGCTTTGCGCAAGCTTGGAGTGTAGCCGAAGTTCTTCGATGTTATGTAGAAGACATAAAAGGGCAAAAGCCCACTTTAATCATATAAAAGGGAAGAAAAAGGAAAGAAAAATGAAAAAAAACGCTAAAAGCCACAAAGATATATACGGTGGAATGACTGGTAAAACCATAAATATTGGTCTAACTATCGGTGTTTCAATAGCTATATGCACATTTCTTGGCTATGAAGCAGATGTTCACTTTCAGTGTTCGCCAAAGGGCCTGATTGCAGGTGCATTATTTGGTATTGTTGCTGGTTTTGTGAACATGTGGGAACAGTTGAAAAAGCTAAATAAACATTTGGACAAGGAGAATGAAAAACGTAAAAAAGAACTTCAGAAAGACTGAAGCGCTGCTTTTTATACTAGGTATCTTGATTGCTGTATTACTAGCAGCTCTTCTACCTTTTTTGCACCATTATGAATGGGAAGGACTCTTAGGCTATTTTATAGGCTGCATATCCTTCCTGATTACCTTAGAATCATTACTACAATTAGTAAACAAATCGAAAATACCTAAAGTAAGCTTTATCTTCTTTATAAATTTTAAGCTTGTATTTATTTCTGCTTTGTTTTATACTATCCGTTTAACAGGAATTCCTGTTCTTAATTTAGTGATAGGTTTTTTAGCCTGTCAGACAACTGCTGTGTTTGCCTTATCTGTAATCACTCTACGCAGCAATAAAAAACTTCAAGCCAGCGAACAAACACTGACTGCAAATAATAAAATTTAAGGAAGCAGGACAGATTAGTAATGGAAGAATTTGAAAAACAAATTTTTTATTTATTTTCGGAACATTCCATAAATATTGAACCAGGAGCCATTCTTCCTTGGTTTGTAACCTTGATTATTGCTGTTCCTGTCATTTATCATTCTCGTAAACCAACAACAGACTGTAAAACCAAAGGTCAAGCCATACTCGAATTAATTTATGAAAAGCTAGTCGACCTTATGAGTGAAATAACAGGCAAAGAATATGCAGAAGATCTTATGCCTATTCTTTCTGTTATTTTTATTTACATTTTTGCCTCCAACATATTAGGTTTAGTGCCTGGTTTTCAGTCTCCAACAAGTTTCTTTTCAAACTGCCTTGGTATGGCTTTGATTACCTTCATTTACACTAATTATCTAGGAATAAAGCGTAATGGTTTCGAATATATAAAGCATTTCACAGGCAATATATGGTGGATGGCTCCGATAATGTTTCCTATACACCTTATCGGAGAGATTTCCCACCCAATAAGTCTTACTTTAAGACTATTCGGAAACATTATGGGGGAAGATACTGTTATTATAGTATTAACAACAGCAATGTGCCCTATTTTACTGCCGATACCAATGATGTGTATGGCAATTTTTTCAGGCTTTTTGCAAGCCTTGGTCTTCACGATTCTTAGTGGAGTTTATTTTTCAAGTGCTCTTGCAGAAGCGCACTGATTTGGAGGTTATAAATCATGAATGGTGAAATAATTGCTTCTTTAACCCAAAATATAGCAACTGCCACACCAGAAATTTTAAACACTACTACCGAAATAGTAAAAGCTACAACAACCAGTACGCCTTACATTTTGTATGCAGTAGCAGCTTGTATTACTATCGGAGCGTCAGTTTGTGCTATAGCCCAAGGAAGAGTTATAGAAAAAGTTGCTGAAAGTATTGCAAGACAGCCAGAATCAGCCAGTGATTTGCGCGGCTCTATGATTATTGGTCTTGCTATGGTTGAATCTATGGCAATTTACTGTTTGCTCATCTCTATATTACTATTATTAAAAGCTTAATATGTTTGAAGTAAAAATTTGGGTTCTGATTTCTCAGACCATAAACTTTTTTGTTCTGTTTTGGATACTGAACAAATTTCTGTTTAAACCAATAGGCAAAGTCATAGACGATCGCCGTGAAGAAATTCAACGAATAAAAAAAGAAACTGAAACAGCTTTTGACGATGCGAAGGTTTTGAAAGAAAAGTGTCAGGAACGCTTGGATAACATAAAATCAGAAATGGATGAGTTAAAGCGTCAAAAGCTTTTGGAAACAGAAGATTCTGTTGCCAAAGTAATTGCCAATGCCAAAAACAAAGCAGAAACAATTAAAGAAGAAGCGGAACTTGAAATTCTTCTTGAAAAGCAGAGAGCCTGGGTTCAGATGCGAGAGGATGTTGTTAACCTTGCAACAGAAACTGCTGAAAAAATTATCGGTGAATCTCTTAATGATGAAATGCATCGCAAGCTTATTAACAAATCTATCGAAAAACTGGACAAAGACTTGCCTAATTCCAAAGAAGAAACAAAAGAGTCCAAAACAGAGCTTCCAAAAGAGTATGCAGAAAGTTTTTTTGCTAAGATAGACGAAAAAGACTTGAAGCCGCTTTATGCTGATTTCAGAGCATTCGTTAAGATTTACAACGAAAACACTGAACTGCATGAAATAATGGATAGTCCCACAATAGAGCCAGAAAAAAAGCTTGAATTAATCAATAAAGTATTCTCAAGCAACATAGAAAAAGAAGTTTTAAGCTTCATTACATCGTTAATCAATGAAAAACGAACCCATATACTTAATAAAATAGCCGAAGAAGCAGATTTGATGTATCACGACAGAAGCTGTATAAAAGGAATTCGAGTCAGAACAAAAGTTCCTCTTACAAATTCTGAAATGACTGAACTTCAGAAAGTATTAAAAAAGAAATTCGGTACTTTGGAAATAGAAGAAATTGTTGACACAAACATGGTTGGCGGTCTGATTATTCAGCTTGACGACCTGATAGTTGATGATTCTATAGATTTAAGAGTTAAACAGCTTCGAGAATCTATGGCTAAGGTCAAAGAAACTTGGAAACAGCAGATAGCTGATGCTCCAAGTCTTGCTATTATCTAGGGAGCGCGTTCATGACAATCAGACCATCAGAAATATTATCTGTACTAAAGCACGAAATAGATAACATTTCGGTTGATACCAAATCTATTGAAGCAGGTAGTGTTATACAGGTTGGCGACGGCGTTGCACGTATACAAGGTCTTCCCAAAGCAATGGCCGGAGATCTCGTCGAATTTCAGAATGGCACAAAAGGCTACATATTAAACCTTGAAGAAGATAACATCGGTTGTCTGCTTCTTGGCTCTGATGAAGATATTCATGAAGGCGACATAGTTACAGATACTGGGAAAATCCTTTCTGTTCCTGTCGGGCCAGAACTTCTTGGCAGAGTTGTCGATGCCTTAGGTACCCCATTAGATGGCAAAGGCGATATAGTTACAAAAGAAACCAAAAATGTCGAAAGCCCAAGCCCTGGTATAATCTATCGTCAGCCTGTCACAGTTCCTCTTCAGACTGGTATTCAAGCAATAGACGCATTGATTCCTATCGGCCGCGGTCAGCGTGAACTAATCATCGGAGACCGTCAGACTGGTAAAACTTCAATAGCCATAGACACAATAATCAACCAGAAAGATAAAAACTGCTTCTGCGTTTACGTTGCTATCGGTCAGAAAATGTCTACAATCAGCCAGATTATAGATGTTTTAAAGAAATATGATGCGTTGAAAAACACAATAGTAGTTGTTGCTTCAGCCTCTGATACAGCAGCAATGCAGTATATTGCACCATTCGCCGGCTGTGCTATGGGCGAATACTTCAGAGATAACGGACAAGACGTTCTCTGCGTCTACGATGACCTAAGCAAACATGCAGTTGCTTACAGACAGGTTTCTCTGCTTCTAAGACGTCCTCCTGGACGCGAAGCTTTTCCTGCTGACATCTTCTATCTGCATTCTAGACTTTTGGAAAGAGCAGCTAGACTTTCTCCTGAATTAGGTGGCGGTTCTCTCACTGCTTTGCCTATAATTGAAACTCAGGCTGGTGACGCTTCTGCATATATTCCTACCAATGTAATTTCTATTACAGACGGTCAGATTATATTGGAAGCCACTCTCTTTAATTCAGGTGTCAGACCCGCAATTAACGCTGGTCTTTCTGTATCAAGAGTCGGTGGCAGTGCTCAGGTCAGTGCTATGAAGAAAATAGCAGGTCCTTTGAGACTAGAATTAGCTCAATATCGTGAATTAGCAGCTTTTTCTCAGTTCTCTAAAGATTTGGACAAAGCAACACAAAACCAGCTTAGCCGTGGGGAACACTTAGTTGAACTGCTCAAACAGCCTGTTCATGATTGTATGAGTGTTTGCGACCAGATTATAGCTATATTCGCCTCGACAAAAGGCTATACAGATAAGCTCGGAGTCAAGGAAATAAGCGGCTTCATAAGTCTCTTGCAGAAATATGTCCGCAAAAAACATCCTGAATTCATCAAAAGCTTTGAAAAAGACTTGAAGTTCACTGATGAAGTAAGCAAAGACCTTTGCGCAATAATAGAAGAATTCTTGGCAAAACTCTATATGCCTCGATATCATTCTGCTGAACTTAAGGCTCAAAAAGCTCTTGAAGAACTGAAGGAAAAACAGAGCTTCGTAACCCTAGAAATGGAAGAAGAAAGTTAGGAATTAGTTGTTTTTAATTCCTAACTCCTCACTCCTAATTCCTCATTATAGAAAATGGCTTCTTTACGTGATATAAGACAAAAAATTAAAAGCGTTACTACTACCCAACAGATAACTAACGCTATGAGAATGATGTCTACTGCAAAACTCAGCAGAGCGGTTGAAGCTGTAAACAAAGCCAAACCCTATATAAACAAGCTACTATCTTTGGCGCGACATATAAAAACAGTTGTTCCCAATTTAAAACACCCTGCTTTTGAAAAGCGAGAAATCAATAAGACTTCCACAATTATAATCGGCGGAGAACGCGGTCTTTGCGGTGGTTTTAACCAAGAACTTCATAATTATGTCCAAAAAAGAATAAAAAAGCTGGATATATCTAAACAGAAGTTTTATGTAATAGGCCAAAAACCTATAAGATTTCTACAATCCTTAAATATTCCCATTGAAAAAGAGTTTGAAACTCTGAATATTAACGAACTGAAACCAAAGCTTATTGAGCTTTCCAATGAACTTTTCGAAGAGTTTAAAGCCCAAAAGACAGATAGAGTTAACATAATCTCTACTTCTTATACATCTTCTGTAAATCGTCCTATTGTGACCATTCAGTTGCTTCCTTTACCCGAAAACAGCAATTTGTTCTCTGAAGCAGAACAAACACCTGATGCAGAAGAAAAACGGAAAAATATTACATCTCAGGATTTCGACTTTTTCCCCTCTCCGGAAGAAATATTTGACAATATCCTGCCAAGATATATGTATAACTCTCTGTTAAAAGCAGTACTAGAATCTGTTGCAGCAGAACAATGTTCTAGAATGATTGCTATGACTTCTGCCACAGACCGTGCCAACGAAAAGCTTGAAAGTCTCAGACTTGAATTGAACAGAAGCAGACAGGCACAAATAACCCAGGAAATCAACGAAGTAGTCGCTGGCTCACAAACTTAGAAAATTGAGAATTGAGAATTGAGAGTTGAGAAATTGGGAAATGAAAAAGGAGTCGACATGAACGAAGGAAAAATAATACAGGTTATGGGTCCGGCAGTAGACGTAAAGTTTACTCTTGGTCACCTTCCCAGTATCCATAATGCACTTGAAGTAGTTAATCCAAATCAGAAAGATAGAAAACTTATATTGGAAGTTGCTCTTCATCTTGGCAACGACGTTGTCAGAACTGTTGCCATGGGTTCTACAGATGGTTTGAGCCGAGAATTAAAAGTTATTGATACTGGCAAACCTATTTCAGTTCCTGTCGGCGAACATGTTTTAGGAAGAATTTTCAACGTTTTGGGTGATACAATAGATGGTGGCGAGCAGATTCCTCCAGAATTCGAACGTTGGCCTATTCACAGACCTGCTCCTACTTTCCAACAGCAAGGCAAAGCATCAGAAATTTTTGAAACCGGCCTTAAAGTTATAGATTTGCTGACTCCCTATGCTAAAGGCGGTAAAATCGGGTTATTCGGCGGTGCTGGTGTTGGTAAAACCGTTCTTATTATGGAATTAATCAACAATATCGCAAAGCAGCACGGCGGTGTTTCTGTATTTGGCGGTGTTGGCGAAAGAACCCGTGAAGGGAACGACCTTTATCTTGATATGAAGCAGTCTGGCGTTATGGATAAAACCTGTTTAGTTTTCGGTCAGATGAACGAACCTCCTGGAGCCCGTCTGCGCGTTGCCCTTTCTGCTCTCACTATGGCTGAATATTTCAGAGACAGAGAGTCTCAAGACGTTCTCCTTTTTATAGATAACATTTTCAGATTTGTTCAAGCAGGTTCTGAAGTTTCTTCTCTCCTTGGCCGCGTTCCATCAGCAGTTGGTTATCAGCCTACCCTAGCTACTGAAATGGGTGCTCTTCAGGAAAGAATTACTTCTACTGACAAAGGGTCAATTACTTCTGTTCAGGCTATTTATGTTCCTGCCGACGATATTACAGACCCAGCACCAGCAACGACTTTCACTCACCTTGACGCAACGACAGTTCTTTCTCGTAAAATAGTTGAACTAGGTATTTATCCCGCTGTTGACCCATTAGCCTCAAATTCCAGACTTATGTCTCCAGATATTATCGGGAAAAAGCATTATAAAACGGCTCAGTTCGTTCAGGAAATTCTGCAGCGTTATCAGGAATTGCTTGATATTATTGCAATTCTTGGTATGGAAGAACTTTCAGAAGAAGATAAAATTACCGTTAACAGAGCCCGCAGAATACAAAAATTCATGTCACAGCCTTTCTTCGTCGCAGAAAAGTTTTCTGGTCATCCTGGCCGCTATGTTCCACTAGAAGAAACCATAAACGCTTTTGCAGACATAGTAGACGGCAAATATGATGATTACCCTGAACAGGCATTCTTTATGTGCGGCGGCATAGAAGACGTCAAAGCCAAAGCAGAAGAAATAAAAAAGAATGAGTAGAACTCTTAAAATATCAATTATCAGACCTGGCAGACCGCCTTATAACACGGAAGGAACAGCTTTAACCATACCAAGTTATGACGGGTATTTAGGAATTTTATACGACAGACAACCTTTGCTGAGTCTGATGAAAGCCGGTCTAGTAACAATAACAAATGTTAATGGGAAAAAGACTTATTTTGCAGTCTCAGGCGGCTTTGCAGAAGTCGAAAATAACGTTGTTTCCCTACTCTGCGATTCTGTAATCACTTCAAATGATGTTTCAGAAAATAAAACAGATGATATACCTCAAGAAGTTGTTACAGTCCCAAAATTTTATTTAAAAGACACTTCACCAATGAGTGAAGGCGAAAAGTATAATTATCTTCTAGACATGTTGCACAGCAAATTAAAACAAGAAGAGAAAAAAGCAGAAACCAAAGCCTAGCTTCGTGTTTTTTAGTAGCTAGTTATTGTTTGCAACATAAGTATGTGTCATGAAAATCTTCCCCCGCTTAATCGGGGGAAGTGGATTTTGCGAAGCAAAAGACGAAAGGGGGAGCAATGCAAAGCATTGCGTCGATAATTTGAATTTAACGCAAAGCTACGCTTTGCTCCCCCTTCAGTCTCGCTTACGCTCGCCAGCTTCCCCGCTATGCGGGCAGCATCGGTTAATTATACTGCGGACAGTAGACGCGAGACCTCAAATGAAAAACAGAGACAAGAGAAGTCTACACATTTGTCATAAAAAGTATAGCGTATGGGCTTTAGCCCTGAAAGCTATACGTTTATGACAATGGGTAGACTACGAAATGATGTGTGGATTGCCACGCCTTCGGCTCGCAATGACGTATAACTTGCGGTCTCGCGGAAAAGAATAAGGTTGAGCAAGCAGCTGTCCGCGTTTGGCACGATCTGAGTTAGCAAATACTAAATCTTGCTTGAAAGCTTTTTAGGTGCTATATTCCTTATTATAATCACCTTTCGGAGGCTAACCCAAGATGTATTTTAATCAGCTAGAAACCAAGGCAACAACTCCAGCTCAAGCTTTACCAAACGAAAAAAGAGGCAAAATTTATGCCGATGTTCCGTTGAACTATTTTAGCAATATTGATGAACTCAAAAACTATGTTGTTGAATTGAAAAAGCTTGGCGTAAACGTTTTACTTATTCTCCCACATTTCAAGCCAAGTTTTTCTCCATATGTGGTAGCAGATTATGAACAGCCCTGTTCTTTATTTGGCTCTTGGGAAAAATTTACCGAATTTACAGCTTTTGTCGAAAGTCTCGGCATTGACCGAATGATTGATATTCCTTTCAATCATGCAGACTGGAACTGTGCTCACCTTCAAAGAGAATGGTATAAAGAATACAAGACTAATGGGATTGAAGCCGGTGCAGACGACGAAGATGCTGACGGCAACCGCATTCACGTAAACTGGGGTGCTTTCATTCTTGATAATTCAATAAAAGAACTTCAGGATTACTGGCTTGAAAAGGTTATTTACCCACATATTGAAAAGCGCCACGTTAACGCCATTCGTATTGACGCAGCCTGGGGATTAGACCCTAACGGTCTTAAGCGCATAGTTCAAGAAACAAAGAAGCGTTATCCTAACGTTTGGTTCTTAACTGAAAATCTTGGAATGGCTCCATTAATCAAGCTTGCTAAATCTGGTATTGAAGCTGGTGCAGACCGTTTCTTCAATAATATGTACTGGTATAACGGTGGTTTATATGTTCCAACAGATGTTTATAAGCTTTATAAACGTTCTAACGGCGTTCCGACCAGCACAATATATGCAAGCCATGACACCCTAATGCCAGCCATGAAAGCCTATTCCAGACTGCGCAGCAAAGACATTAAGGGAATGAACAACAAAGCGATTGTCAGACTCTTTGTTCAATACGAAAATATCCATTCTGTAAAACAATTTGACGAACCTACTCAAAAAGAAGTCATAGCTCAGATGAAGCTTGATTTCGCACTTTCTGCACTCATGAGTACCGACTTGATGTTTGTAGCAGGTTCAGAAAAGGCATTATTTGAAGCCAACAATGTATGCAATTCAACTCCAGAAGACTTCAAAAAAGGCGTAGAATCTGATTTGCCAAACTTCATGCAGGACACACTTAACATAAAAGCTTCTGATGAAATATTCAACTGTGAAGGCGTTATTATTCCATTCGGTCTTTGGAAACTAGACCAAGCAGGTGTAAGAGGCTTTGTTAAGACAGCTAAGAATGGCAAACAAGCTTTTGTAGCTGTTAATAATTCTGATGATACTCAAAAGGTTAAACTGCCAAAGCGTATTAGAAAAGCTCAAAAGGGCTATTTGCACACTGCAGGTGATAAGGCCGAAATAGTCATTCCAGAATCAATTGATTTGCCAGCCCTTTCAGTAGTTGTAATTTCCTGCTAAGAAAATCAACACTCTGACATAAAAAAAGCCTAGATTTTAAAATCTAGGCTTTTTTTATCTAACTACTATTTTAATTAGTTCTGAGCCGGTGGCTGATCCTGTGGCTGTTCAGCAGCAGGCTGTGCAGCTGGTTGAGCAGCAGGAGCTTCTCCACCATTATGTGAACCAACAAGGAGAATTACATAAAGAGCATATAATGTTGGAAGGCCACATAAAATAATACCAGGGAATATACAAAGTATTACACCAACAATACTTTTTCCGCTATCACGAATACGACAAACAAGTGGTCCTATAGATACAACAGCTAAAGCCAGACTTACTAGCCCCGCAAGTATAGCAAAAATTATTGATTTACCAGCTAATGGACCTAAAACCATATTAATAACGGTTGAAACTAACCAAAGTGCAACAGAATAAGGTAAATATTTTGATCTGCTTAAATTACCTTTAAAATCAAAACAATTTTTAGCAACTTCAACTATATCGCTTTTTACTTGATTAAAATCACTCAAATACTGTTTAACATATTCAAAATCAATATCCATTTTATCCGCTCCTTTTTATAAGGAAATTTTTGTAATAAACATATCGGAATAAATAAAAGTAAACTTTACAATTATTATAAAATTACTCTTAACTTATTATGACAATATGCTATACAAAATAATTAATTATTTGTCAAGTTAGTATTTATAGATACTGCCGCCAATATATTCTCTTAGTAATACATTATTAGGAATAATATCGTAAGAAGTATCTGTCCATTCTTCGATAGAATCAAAGATATCTTGAATTCTCTTAGCTCTGATATAAGCATCCTGACGTTTTGGATTATCTTTGTAATCTTTGACAAAATCAGGGAAATACTTACCGAGAATATGCTTGTAAATTGGCAATTCATAAGGCAGAGAACCATCAATTATATGATCAACAGTTCCAACAAATGGAATAATATGCTGGATTTCTGAACGTCTTACATAATGCCAGTGTTCCAAGGTCTGACGTGGGTTATAGCCTCTGTGCCAAGAATCACGAACCATACGGCGAAGAATTCTGATATCTGTCCAGCGAATGAATTCACCTTCTTTATCACGAATCTGACAAAGAGTTTCGATATAAAGTTTAAACTTCTTTTCATCTTCTACACTGCTGGTCATTGGAGCATATAGTCCATGCAAAGAGTCGAGGAGGAGAATCTGATTATCTTCCAGCTTCATTGGTGTAGTTTCACCAGTTCTCTTGCCTGATTTAAAGTCATAGTGAGGCATTTGAATAGTCTTGCCTGCAATAAGATCTGCAAGATGCTGATTAATCAATTCCAAATCAAGAGCTTCAGGAACTTCGAAATCATAATCACCGAATTCATCCTTAGGATGATGTTCCAAATCAAAGAAATAATTATCTAATTCCATGGATACCAGTTCATATCCATGAGCTTTTAAATGTTCACCAATTTTGATAGTGGTTGTAGTTTTACCAGAACTTGAAGGACCGGCAACAATAACAATTCTTACCTTACCTTCTCTAGCAATGATTTTACGAGCAGCTTCTTCAACGTCTGCATCATATTTTTCAGTTACTTCTTTTACTAACTGAGGATAAGTACCGTTTTTAATTCTTTCGTTAATTTTATCTACACTATAACAATTATGATCTACAGACCAGTTTAAAACCTGCCAAATCTTTTTATAAGGAATATTGCCATCGAAGTTTAGCTTTTGATGTTCGCTTTCTTCCCTTCTTTTGTTTCTATCATGTCTATAAAGAATAAAAGCTTTAGCGGTTCTAGCGTGCCCTGCTTCTATAAGCTCTTTTTCAATAATATCTTGAACATCTTCTACTGTATGATAAGCAGAATTGCCTTGACTTAACTCAAGCTGATGAACAACTTTGTCTGCTAATATTTCTGCAAGACGTCTATCTTCCCCGCCAACTTCTACTGCTGCTTTAAAAATAGCGTTTACTATTTTATCCTTGTCAAAATCAACAATCTGACCATTTCTTTTTGCAATCTTTTCTAATGACGCCATCAGTGTCTTCTCCTTCTTATAAAGCTTACGCAAATTAATTCTAGTACGGAATTCCCTAAACGTCAATAGGGCACGTGCACTTTTGTACACGCACCCTATTTATTTTTTGGGAGAAGACTTAAGATTAAGATATAAGATATAAGATTTAAGAAATATCTTCAATCTTAAATCTTACTTGGTGTCATTGATAACCTTATAAGTTACAGCCAAATTACCAAGTATCTGAGCTATACTAGAAACTTCTTTAAGAGTATCTTTCTTAACAATACTTGCCTTAGGTGGAACGAGAATAATATCACCTCTTTGTATCTTACGAACGTTTCTAAGTCTCATAACTTCACCATTCGCTCGGACAACAACAGTGCGCTTATGATCGCAGTGTGCTGTATATCCCCCTGCTCTATTTATATAATAAGCAGCATTTCCTTTTGAGGTATACATAATTGTAGTAGGATTCATAACTGCACCGAGAACAGAAATAGTATGAGGCATTACTGGTATTGTAATTTCATCGCCGTCCATAAGCTCGATATCTTCTTCATCATCAATTTTGCCACTGATTATATCAGCCATAGGAATAGCAATACGAGTTTTTACAACCTGATCAGAATTATTCTTTTCATTTTCAAATGCTTTTGAAAAAGCATCCTTTTCTTGTGTCCCTTTAGAAGTATCACTAGAATTTGTTTTAATATCAGAATTCTGAGAAACAGATTCTGCTCTATCCATCATTTGCTTAGTAACACCATCACCGCGGACATCACTTGTAATCTTACTGATATCAGCATCTTTGGCCCCAGCCTTTATTAAATCAGCGCGTAAATCAAGATTAGCTTCTCTAAACAGTTCATCTTGAACACCGACAACGGTTTCTAACTGATTTGAGGAAGAAATATTATTTATGTTACGCATAAATATGGTTCCTTCAGCATAAGCACGCTTAGTTAAGCCACCAGCTCGTTTAATAAGACTACTTAACTTTTCACCCCTAGAAGTTAGAGCATAAGCACCAGGTCTCATAACCTGACCTTTAAGAATTACAACTTCGGGTTCAAGCATCATATCGCCTTTGGCAATGATATTAATCTTATCAAGAGACTGCAAAGCAATATTATCAGCAGAACTCTTATCTGACAAAGCTTTTTCTATATTAGCTTTTAAAATAACACTGGTTTCGCCTTCGCCTTTTCTTGCAATTTCAACTTCACCAGAAGCATCGTTGTTTAAACCACCAGCAAGAACAACAACATCGGCTACGGTCATTCCTTCGTGATAATCATAATTACCAATATTCTTAACTGCACCACCAATATAAATCTGGCGAACTTCGCTAGTTAATTCCTGTTCTTCAAAGAATCTGATTTCATCTAAGGGTTTAAGAACTATATCATTCTTAGAATCGCCTTCTAATGCTTTTCTTAAATTAAATGAAATAATTTCATTCTTGCCACCAGATCTCTTTCTAATAATCTGACCATGTTCATAATTGGCAGTTTCATCAATCATTCCGCCAGCCAATTTTACAAGACCGCTGATAGTCAAACCATTATTAGCAGAATAAACGCCTGGTTTATACACTGGACCGGAAACAGTAACAGAGTTTTCTATAGTCCCTTTAGAGCGTTCAACCTTGATTTCATCACCTGGCATTACTTTGAAGGAAGCCATCATATTTTTATCTGTTGGATTAACATCGAAAGATTTTCTTCTTTCGTTTCCTGTCCATCTTGTAACAGATATTCTACCGGCATAACCTTCAGGGAGAATATTACCAGCCATTTTCAGAACTTCAGAAAGACCTGTTTCACCAGTAAGTTCGTAAATAGCTGGTCTAGCAACCATACCTGCAACTGTAATTCGTTTTTCAGTTGTTGGAACAAAAATAGTATCGCCGTTCTTAATAGGAATATCTTGATTTCTATCGCCAGAAAGGAAGTATCTATACAAATCTATATTCTTAGTATTTCCGTTAGGTGCAATAACTCTAATATTTCTCATAGAGCCCTTTTCTGTTGGACCGCCAGCCTGATACAAAGCAGAGAAAGCAGTAGTTAAGCCAGAAACCATCATAGCGCCTGGTTTTTCAACTTCCCCAGCAACATAAACCATAATAGTTCTGACTTTGCTTAAAGTAACCTGACCCTTGAAGTGATTGAACTTTCCTGAAAGTTTTCCAAGAACTATGCTTTCAAACTGACCAACAGTCTTACCAGATACACCTAAAATACCAATGATTGGAACATAAACCTGACCTTCAGGGTTAACCTGAACATCATAAACAGTTTCATCGCCTAATTCAGACCACACAATAATCTTAAGGCTATCGCCAGGGCCTAACTGATAGCTGGAAGGAGCAGAATCAGCAAAAAGAGTAGTATCAGCCTGAGCTCCCTGTTCAAAGAAATCTTTACCGAACTGTTTTAAAACAACTTCATTTTCTATTTTTTCTTTGACTTCCTGCTCTAAAATTTTTTCCTGTAACTGTTGTTGATACTCTTCTTCCATGGTCTTTTGCATACTTGGAGGAAGAATAGTGCTGTTATCTGATTCTGCAGTTACTTCTTTTTTGGTTTTATTATATAATGCACGTTCTAATTCTTGAATACGTCTTCTTACATAAGTAGGATCTTTTAATTTATCTTCTTTAGTAAAAGCTGCTTTTTCATTTTCTGCTTGTTTTCTTTGTCTTTCAAGCTCTTCTTTTGCAGCAGGATCCATAACAGCTGGATTTGCATTATTTGTATTTACACTGGGAATATTAACATTAGAGGGTATATTATTTATTGATGTAATACTGCTTCTACTCGTATTTGTTACAGTACTCTGAGCAAAAGCATTTGGAGAAGCAGAAGCTAATATAGCCAAACTAGTGCATAGTATTGCAAAACGTTTCATAAAACCTTCCTAACATAGATAGCCTTATCTATCGTAAAAAAATTGTGTACCTAATAATCGGCGAATTTTTGAAATACTATACCATAATTACAAAAATTAGTGAAATTCTTAATTCCTACCTCAAAATTAGTCACCAATAATAAAAGCATCCTGAATATGCTCAATCTTTGGTTCAGCATTATCAGGAAGAACGATTCCAATTACATCAAAACGAGAAAAAGTATCTTCCGGTATTTTTTCCTTAACAAAATATAATTGAGCCATTTTAGATATCTGGCGCCTTTTGGTATAATCAACGGTTTCTAATGGTGTTCCAAAATTAGTGTTTTTCTTAGTTCTAACCTCAACAAACACAAGATACTTGCCATCTTTCATTATAAGGTCAAGTTCACCAAATCTTTTAAATCTATAATTTCTAGCAATTAGCTCATAGCCTTTATCTGTTAAATACTTTAAAGCTATTTCCTCACCCTTTCGCCCCAACTCAATTTTCTGCCTGTCAATTTCTCCCATATTCGCCTCTCTTCTTATCTAAGGAATAAACCTGAGCTAGAATTTCAGCCATAGCCCCCCAAAGTTCATCCGGAATTTCTACGCCTACAGGCACCTTAGCAAGCGATTCAGCAAGCGGCTTATTTTCTTTTAAGGGTACATCATTTTCTTTTGCTATATCGATGATTTTCTTTGCCATTAATCCTCGACCTGAAGCAACTACTTTTGGGACCTCACCCTTTTTCCCAAAAGCATATTTTATGGCTACAGCCACATCATCATATTTAACTTGTGTTTTGTTCTTTTCTTCAGCCATAACTATGCTTAATAATTAACTCGCTTGATAATTATAACTTTATTAAGATAATGAACTAAGAACTATTTGTGGTTGAAGTTTTACCAATTTCAATAAAGCTTGTGCTGGTCCCATTGGCTTTCGTCGACCTTGTTCCCAATTTCTTAATGTAGAAACACTTACTCCCAAAAGTTTTGCAAATTCACTTTGAGATTTATTCAAACTTTCCCTTAAAGCCTTTACTTCGTTTGAATCAAACTCAAATATTCTGGAAGGCGGTATTTTTTTTTCTTTTATTTGAACAAACTGTTTTGCACTTTCCAACAATCTTGAAAAATCTTTTTCCTCCATTTAATTGTCTCCTAATACTCTTCTCAATTGCTTGATTTGTGATTGTGTAAGATCTTCTTTTTCTGATTTTTTGTATACATAAATCATATATATTACTTTATCTGATTTATACAGATAATAAATTAATCTTACACCTCCACTTTTACCTTTATTATCTAATTTCCACCTTAGTTTTCTAAATCCACCGCTCCCTTGAATAACTTTACCACTTTCAGGGTATTCTGTTAAAAACCGCTGAAGTTTTGTATATTCATCATCTGATAACATTTCTGTTATATCTTCAGTAAATATTGGAGTTTCTATAAAGATCATATTCAATACTATAAGTCATTGACTTACCGAATGTCAATAACCACAAACATGCTCTTTGTCAATGTTCTTTCCAAAAAGAGTATCACATATAATAAATAGTTTTTCTTTTTCAGATTCTTTTAAATGTCTCTGAACCTTTATTTTAAATTCATGAGTGTCACAATTACAGAACGCAGCATCAACAACATGATTTTTTTTAAATATTTCTCGTATTTCTGCAGTAAAAAAGTTTTTTATTTCTTCTTTTTTAGAATTACCTTGAATATGCTGTTTTTCTGTTAAAACATATCTGTGTGAAAATTCTGAATCTTCTGGGAAACGAATATAATCACTGCTAAAAAATGAAAGAATGCTATCTGCCAATAAATATTTTTGCCTGATATAAAAGTCAGGAATATTGTTTTTCCGATGTTTAGCAATACAAATAAATTCGCAAACCCTACCACCCTTTCCTTTATGCAGAGTTCGTTCATTCATTATATAACTTACACCATTTATTTTTGCGCTTATATAATTATTATAATTTGAATATGCCTTATATGCCACAATACTTAAATCAGGGTCGTCATCTTCCAGGTTTATTAAATTTTTAGGAAATTGCCGATCAGAATATTTATTAAAATTATATATATTAGAAAAAGAGAAATCAGAATTTTCCTTGAAATGGAGGAAACAACGCAAATATAAGTTTCTTAATATATGATTTATAATAAAAATAAAAAATCCTATAAAAATCGCAAACATTATCATAACACATATTATTAGGCTAATATCATTTTTCTCTGAATTTATCGGAAAAGAATCAAATAAAAATAGAATTATTTCAATTATGAATGCTATAAAGCAATAAAAGCCAAAGTTTATTAGTTTAATTTTTGATTTATCGCCTATCATCATGCTTTAAAATCTATGTAAGTATTTCGTTGCGAAGCGTTTGGCATTTTAGCTTCGCGGGAAAAGAAATTACGGTGCTCTCTATTTCTGCCAATAGTGAATTGAACTGATTCGTAGTCGCCCAATGCAAGAATGTTTTCTCTGATTGGGGTAAATATACTTCTGAATGAATCCATCAACTTTTCGTTTACACCGAAATGTACATAAAGCTCTTTACCTTTAGTTGTCAAAGAAATCTCTGTCTGCCCTAAATTTGGCGGTGTTACCAGAATTCTCAGACAGAAGCCTTCTTTCTGGTTGTTTTTATTTGGGAAAAAGGCCTCCCCTTCTAAGCAATCAGGCAATTCTTGACCATTCCAGAAAATTGGCCACTGAAAATATATGTTTCCATCGTTATTTGCATCTGGCAAGTTAGAAAAAAGTTCTTGAAGTGCAAGATTTTCAGCTACTTCTTCGGCCAGTTCAGAATTTTCCACAGCGTTAGAAACAGAATTACCTAATTTAACCAGATTTTCTAGTTTCTCAAGCATTTTGCCTGTATTCCAGGAAGCACGAAGTTCGTTCAAAGCTTCTTCGCTCAAATTAGCAAAAAGAGCCGAAAACTTTATATCGCCGCTTATATATTTGCTTAAAAGCTCAGAATTTTCTATAGGCAATTTTTTTGAAATTAAAAGCCCAAGCAGGTCGCCCATATTAACTTTTCCGGGCATATTTTTTATTATAGCCGCAATAAGCTTGAGATTTTCAGGGTTTAAAGTAACTCCGTAACTTTTTAGAGTTGAAAGAGTCTTTGAATCAAGATTTGGCAAATTACCATCCTGAACAACCTTGTTCGAAGTAACCCCTTCTGCATTGTCTCTTACTATAGGCAGAGAATTATTAGAAGCTGTTTTTGCAGTATTAGCATCAGTATTTGTTTTTGCTTCATTTACTGAATTAGCATTGGAATTTGAATAAACAGGTCTAGCAGAAACATTAGAGATCGAAGAGTCCGACATCTTTCTTCTTTCCTTCTTTTTCACCTTTTAATTCTTCTAGTAACGCCTTAATTGGCTTAAAGGACTTTCTATGCAAAGGGCAAGGGCCAAACTTTTTCAAAGCTTCAATATGAGCTGCAGTTCCATAGCCTTTATGGGCTTCAAAAGCATATTGAGGGTATTCTAAGGCTAATCGTTCCATCTCGATATCACGAGATTCTTTAGCTAGAATCGAAGCAGCAGCAACTGATGCAATTAATGTTTCCCCTTTTGCAAAAGCCTGATGGGGCAA
>JAFPZP010000056.1 GCA_017417215.1 Candidatus Rifleibacteriota bacterium
ATATTACTATAATAATCATCGTATAAAAATGAAATTAAAAGGCTTAAGCCCTGTAGAATATAGAACTCAAGCCTGTTTAACTTAATCTTAATTATTTTTTAGTCCAAATTTTGGGGTTCAGTACAAAAAAAATTGGGGGAGGTGTCAGCTTTGCTGACGGATAAGCCACAAGGATGTGGCTCGCTTGCACGCCGCCAACCTTGGCGGCAGTATGAAAGGTGGTCTTTTAGAAAGATGAGATGAAAAAAGCCTACACATTTGTCATAATAAGTATAGCGTATGGGCTTTAGCCCTGAAAGCTATACGTTTATGACAATGTGTAGGCTTCTCTTGTCTTTTCTCTCTATTCGCTTATGAAGTGAGCCGTGACTGAGAGAGGCTTCTATTTGCTGGCTAGATAATTCCTCAAAGCTTTTTCTACTAGATTATTTAGAGAAATTTGTTGTGACATAGCTCCTATTGCTGCGAGTTTATGCAATTCTGCAGGTATTCTAACGTTAAAATTCCCTTTATATGCTTTTTCTGGTTTGATGTTTTTGCTTTTACAGACTTCTAAATATTCGTCTACAACAGAATGAAAATCCTCAACTAATTCTTTTGCATTAGTTCCTTCATAAGAAAGTAAAGCTTTTATACCTAATACTTTTCCGTAGAAAATATTGTCTTCCTGGGAAAATTCAACACTACCTACATAGTTTTTATATTCAATAGTATTATTCATATTAATCCTTCTTCTTCTAATAATGAAATAATCTGTTTTATTTGGTATTCAAGCAATTCTTTACGGTTATGAGGTTTATGCATCATAATAGGAGAATGATTATCACTAATAAAAGTTACTCTTGATCCGCTTGTTTTCCCTTTATTGCTAAGTTCATAAGAAAAATATCTCAGAAGAGTTTCAAGTTCAGCAAAAGTAAAATCTTTTGGTTTAGTTTTTAATCTTTTTATGAGTTTCTCTTTAATACCCATTTTGTAAATACCTGTAACTAATTTTAGTATCATATAATTATTATGTCAATAGCTGGCTTCTCCCTCCTCTCTAATCACTAAAAGACCCCCTTTGGTAAAGGCGATGCTGCCCCACGAACGGTGGGGAATCTGGCGAGCGAAAGCGAGACTGAAGGGGCTGACTGCCAAAGGCAGTCGGTAAGGGGGATTTTCGAGAACTTTGCCAAGCAGTAGAAAATAAAGTCCTAAGACGTGACCTAAGGTGCCCGGAGGGACGCTACTTCAATAACCTAGGGCGACTGAAAGTCGCCCTAGGTTTAGATGATAGATACTAAAGCGCCTGGAAGGCGCTACTTATTTCCGAAGGGCACCCTGGGGCATATAGTATCGTCCTCCGGACGAGTTCTTTTAGTGAGTTCTATCCCTAGGGCGTTTTCAACGCCCTAGGTTATTAATGTAATGTCCTGCCGGACATCACTCATCTCCAACCACTCATCACTAACCACATACCACCGCCAAGCTTCGCTTGGCTCTCTGCTCTGTGTAGGCTTCTCTTGTCTTTTCTCTCTAAAAAAGAGAAAGTTTACAAAAGCTGAGTAAAATATTAAAATATTTACCTAGAAAGGTAATTTCGGTATATGGAAAAAGCTTTAAGAAGATGGTTCCCATTGTTTGTACTACCAACGCTTTGTGCGTTTATTATAGGTTTCATAATTCCATTTGCAGAAGGAATATATTTGTCTTTTTGTGAATTTACAACAGTTGCTGACGCAAAGTTTATTGGTTTGGCAAACTATATTTCAGCATTTAAAGATTGGTCTTTCTGGCGTTCATTTTTGCTGACTTCTGCATTTGCAATTGTTTCAACGCTATTCATCAACGTTATCGCTTTAATAATAGCCTTGGCACTTACAGGAAAAATAAAGGGTACAAATGTTTTCAGAACAATCTTCTTCCTGCCTAACCTTATCGGTGGTATCGTTCTCGGCTACATCTGGCAGATTCTTATTAACTGTGTACTCTATAAAATAGGTCAGCCTTTGTTGGCTTTAAACTCACAGGCTGGTTTTATTGGTTTGATTATTCTTACAAGCTGGCAGCATATCGGCTACATGATGATTATTTATATTGCTGGCTTGCAGAATATTCCAGACGCAGTTCTAGAAGCTGCAAAAATTGACGGTGCGTCAAAATGGGAAACATTGATTCATGTTAAACTGCCAATGCTGATGCCTTCAATCACAATTTGTCTTTTCCTTTCTATAACAAATGCCTTTAAGCTTTTTGACCAGAACCTTTCTTTAACAGCTGGCGAACCTGGTCACTTAACTGAATTGCTGGCAATGAACATTTATTCAACATTCTACTCACATTCTGGTTTGCAGTGGATGGGAATAGGTCAGGCAAAAGCTGTTATATTCTTCGTTATAGTTGTTGCAATCGCTCTTGTTCAGCTTAAAGCAACTCATTCCAAGGAGGTGCAGCAGTAATGAAGAAGGTTAACACAAATCTGATTCTGACCATATTGTTTTCTATAATTTGTATTTTCCATATGTACCCTGTAATGATGATTCTTTTTAATTCTTTTAAAAAGGAATCAGCAATCAGCACCTCTACTGTTTTCGAGCTTCCTACTGCTGAAACTTTTAATGGGTTGTCAAACTATGTAAATGCAATAGACTCTCAAGGCTTTTTGTGGAGCCTCTTTTACTCTGTAATCATAACAGTGACTTCTGTCGCTCTTATTCTTGTGTGCTGTTCAATGTGTGCCTGGTATATAAGCAGAGTGAATAGCTGGATATCAAAGCTTATGTATGCTATGTGCGCTTTCTCTATGGTTGCGCCATTCCAGCTTGTAATGTTCACTCTTTCTCAGACTGCCGACAGGTTCCATATCGGGCTGTTAAGGTTTAACTCCCCATATACGATATGCTTTATTTATCTGGGTTTTGGGGCTGGGCTTGCAGTGTTTATGTTTACAGGCTTCATGAAATCTATTCCTGTAGAAATGGAAGAAGCCGCAATGATTGACGGTTGCAATCCTTTCCAGACCTTTTTTAAGATAGTATTTCCTGTTTTGAAGCCATCTATGATTTCTGTTGGAATTTTGGAAACCATGTGGATATGGAACGATTACCTCCTGCCGACGCTGGTTTTAGATATTAAGCAATATAAGACAATTCCGATGCTGATTCAGTATTTCAGAGGCAGTTACGGAAGTGTTCAGATGGGCCCGATGATGGCTTGCGTCGTTCTGACCATTGTTCCTGTAATTATTATTTATCTAGTCGGTCAGAAGCATATTATTAAAGGCGTGCTTTCAGGAGCAGTGAAGGGGTAGCAAAAAGGCAAAGCCTTTTTGCGGTGTGGTTGGTGTTTGGTGGTGGGTGAGCGGACAGTAGACGCGAGACCTCTATTCTCCGCACAAGGCTCGTTCCCTCAAAGATTATTCGAAGGTAGAAATCTTCAGAGACCGCGGAGGAGAATAAGGTTGAGCAAGCAACTGTCCGCTTTTAAAGAAATTTAGAGTTGAGACAGTCTTCGGACTTTACTTTGTAGTGCTTGGCAAAGTTCTCGAAAATCCCCCTTTACGAAAGGGGGTCTTTTAGAAGATGAGATGAAAAAAGCCTACACATTTGTCATAAAAAGTATAGCGTATGGGCTTTAGCCCTGAAAGCTATACGTTTATGACAATGGGTAGGCTTCTCTTAACTCTAAAAAATAAAGTTTTGTTGACTAACAATTTTTCTATTGCTAGAATTGA
>JAFPZP010000057.1 GCA_017417215.1 Candidatus Rifleibacteriota bacterium
AGATTCAAGTTACAAGAATTCTTATGTCTCCATCTATGATCTTGAGTCTCCATTTTTGGTCTTAAATCTTACAATAAAAACAACAAAAACAAATTACAATAACAACATAATGAAAAATGGGTAACAAAAAAGCCGCTTTGTGAGCGGCTTTTTTAAACTTTTTTGGTCTTTGTCGGACCTTAATTCAATAGCAAGGGATGGATTTGAACCTTCGACCGCACGGGTATGAACCGTGTGCTCTGACCAACTGAGCTACCTTGCCAAGTGGGTTGCGGGGGAAGGATTCGAACCTACGGCCTCCGGGTTATGAGCCCGACGAGCTACCACTGCTCCACCCCGCGATAAAAACACTGCCGAGAGCCGGGCTTGAACCGGCACGGGTTTAAAGCCCACCGGATTTTAAGTCCGGTGCGTCTGCCAATTCCGCCATCCCGGCGTGTGTAAAAAGTATGTTACTCCTTTACAAATAAAAAGTCAACACCTTTTTTATAAATTTTGTACATCGATTTATTTTTGTAGTAATCTGTGATTCAAGTTGTTTCTATTTAAAGTAATATTTTTTTTGTATATTGTTTTAGGTTTTTGTTTAAACTATAATAATCAAAATATGAAGCAGAATTTGTTCCACAAATTAATTTTTATTTTTGTTTGCCTGTTTATATTGGTTTTATCTGTAGCTGAAGCCGATGATACTGGTCATGTTTATCGCTTTTATGTTGCTATTTGTAAAACAGGAAAGGGCGATTATAATCTTTTTGAGCCAGAGGGAATGTGTTTCTCTTCTGATGGACAAATGCTTGCAGTAACAGATACTCACAACAACAGAGTTAAAGTATATTCTGTTGACCCTAACCCTTTGGCTTCAATTCCATTAAGATTAGAAATGATATACGGAGATTTGTGGCCTTGGGACAACAGAGTATTACCAGGAGATTCTGATGACAAGTATCGTGAAGATGATTATTTAAGTAGCAGATATCCCGATCCTAACTATCTATATGGTAGAGCTTATGAACACGGGCAGAGTCGCATTCGCCCGGCAGAAAAAATACCTATGGATCATTTTAATCTTCCTGTAGGAATAGGCTGGCTTGATTTAACAACAATGCTTGTATGCGATACGGGCAATCACAGAATAAAAGCCTTGAAACTAAACGGCGAAGTTAAATTTATTCTAGGACAAGAAGGTTGGAAAGACGGTTATTTCCATCATCCTTTGAGCGTTGATACAGATTGTGCTGGCAGAATCTATGTTGCAGAACCTCGTGGAAATTATCTCAGAGATTTCCCTTTGGATTGGGGGCAGAAATTCAGAGTTCAAGGCAATAGAATTCAGATTTTCGATACAGATTTAAAACCTTCAAAGCGTTTGGGTCATATGCATCATATGAGTGGGAGAGATTATAAACAGTTTAAAAACCTTACTCGTGTATGGGTTGATTTAAATGGCGATATATATGTTGCAGATAATGGCAATCATCGAATTCTTGTCTTTGAAAACAATATGCAGAAAAAAGAAGAAATAATTAAGTGGGAAGGCTATACAATGCGTTATCCCAACTCTTTTGATGTTGCCAAAAACGGTTGGATGGCTATCGCAGATACTGGCAATCACAAAATTCTTATTTTGGATGAACGTCGTGAACTTAGACAAATAATAGGTGGATTCGGTACTGAGTTTGGTAAATTTATAAAACCTCATGATGTTCGTTTTGGACCAAATGGTGATTTATATGTTTTAGACACAGGAAACGGGCGAATACAGATTTTTAAAGGGATGTACATACCTGATCAGTTCCCTCGTTGCCCAGTGCCAGATCCTGAGCCAGAATCTATTAAGAAGAAAAAGAAGAAAAATAAGCCTAAAGATTCTTACTAAGTTAATAACTTAAACTGACATTAATAAATATAAGATAGGAAATAAATATGGCTAAGCCAAAAAGTAGATATGTTTGTCAGAAATGCGGTCAGAGTTTCCCTAAGTGGCAGGGTCAGTGTTCTGGGTGCGGAGAATGGAATACGTTAGAATTGGAAGTTGAACAACCTGCGCAAAAACGAATGCCTGTTCAAACCAGTGGAAGTATGTCTGTTATTCAGACTTTAGATGATATAGCTGTTGAGCATACTAAAAGATGGCCTACAGGAATAGATATTTTTGATGAGCTGATTGGTGGTGGCTTGGTTCCTGGCGGTATAACTCTTATAGGTGGCGAACCAGGTGTCGGTAAATCTACTTTTATGCTTCAGTTGATTTCAAGATTAGGAGTTAACATTAAGCCGGTTGCTTACGTGTCAGGCGAAGAATCTGCCACTCAGATAAAGCTTAGAGCTGAAAGACTTCGTATTGGTAATGGAAATGATATAATACTTGTTTCTGAACAGAATCTAGACTCAGCTTTAAATGGTCTGGCATCTTATTTACCTAGAATGTTGGTAATAGATTCAATCCAAACTGTTTATACTCCTCAGTTAGAAGCAACTCCAGGTTCTGTTTCTCAAATCAGAGAATGTGCAGCTATTATTACAAAATACGGTAAAGACCGTGGTTTACCTGTTTTTATAGTTGGTCATGTTACTAAAGAAGGTTCTATCGCAGGTCCAAAAATACTTGAACATATTGTAGATACTGTTCTTTATTTTGAAGGAGAACTGAATTCAAATTTCAGAATTTTAAGAGTTTTTAAAAACCGTTATGGTGCTACTGGTGAAGTTGCTGTTTTTAATATGACTGAAAAGGGCTTGTCGCCTGTTGTTAATCCCTCTGATTTGTTTGTAAGTCAGAATCGTTCTGAAACATCCGGGGTCATTGTTGCTCCTGTAATGCAGGGGTCAAGATGTATACTCACAGAACTTCAAGCTCTTGTAACCCAATCTTTTCTGGAAGTTCCGAGAAGAGTTGTTGCCGGAGTAGATTTTAATAAATTAAGTTTGATATTAGCTGTTTTGGAAAAACATGCAGGAATGAAATTTTACAATAGAGATGTTTTTACAAATGTAGCTGGTGGAATGAAACTTAGCGAACCTGGCGGTGATTTGGCTTTAGCAGCTGCATTAGTAGCTAGTTTTCATGATAGACCCGTTCCTTCTGATATTATGCCTATAGGCGAAATAACTCTGGCTGGCGAAATCAGACCAGTAGCTCAAATAAGCCGAAGAATAGCAGAGGGTAGACGGTTTGGTTTCAAGCGTTTCATAGTGGCTGAAAGTACAGATTTAAGTGATGAAAAGGGTGTCGTTCGTGTTAGGTCTCTCAGAGATGCTATTAGAGCTATATTTGACTAATAATGTTATAATAAATATATAAAATCTTAATTGATGACAATTCAGATTTTTATTTGTATACTTACCCCAAAATTATAGATAGTATTCTTGATTGATTATGAAAAGGTTAACGTTAAATATCTTAATCACAGCAATATTTGTACTCGTTTCATATACTTCATTGTTTGCTGAAAGTGAAAGCTTAAAGGTATTTGTTAGTATACTGCCTCAAAAATACTTTGCTGAAAGACTTCTAGAAAATAATGGAACGGTTGAGGTGCTTATCGGACCCGGTATGTCTCCACATACTTACGAACCCCTTCCACAACAAATGAGCAAGCTTTCTCGTGCCAATATCTTTTTTACTGTTGGCATTCCATTCGAGCAAGCAATTATTAATCGTTTAAAAGACATTTGCCCGAATTTAACTATAGCCTTTTCTGACGAAAATATTGAAAAAATCAGAATGATTGGTCATCATCACCATGAAGAAACCCACGAACATCATCATGAAGAAGCTCATCAACATGATATGGGGTTAGATCCACATTTTTGGCTTGATCCAATAAGAGCTTCTGCTATGGCAGATAATATGGCAAAAGTAATTATTGCCTCCAAACCAGAATTAGCTGATTCTGTTAAATCTAATTTAGAAGCTATAAAATCAGAAATGAACAAGCTTGACGAAGAGCTAACTCAAAAACTTCTTCCTTTCAAAGGAAAAACAATGCTAGTTTTCCATCCTGCTTTTGGATATTTCGCTGCTAGGTATGGCATGATTCAAAAAGCTGTTGAAATTGAAGGGAAAGAACCTGCTCCAAGACAGCTTGCTGAGTTAATCAGAGGTTGCCGTTCTGAAGGAATTAAAATAATATTTGTACAAAAACAATTTCCTGCTGCAACCGCAGAAACTATTTCACGTTCAATCGGAGGTAGAGTTGTGGCAATAGACCCATTAGCAGAAGATTATGTTAATAATCTGAAAGCTATGGCAGAAGCTGTTGTAGACTCTGCTAATTAAAATGTCTTCAGAAGTACCCGTTATAAATTTTGAAAATGTTGATTTTTCCTACGATGGTAGTGAAGAATTGGTTTTGGAAAATATAAACCTAATTGTTGAAAAGGGTGAATTTGCTTGTGTTGTGGGGCCTAATGGCGGAGGCAAAACAACTCTTTTACGTTTAATACTAGGTTTGAATAAACCATTAAGAGGAAAAATCAGTCTTTTTGGACAATCGCCAGAGCAAGTCAGACATAGAATTGGCTATGTTCCCCAGTTTTCAAAATTTGATTCAAATTTTCCTGTAAGTGTTTTAGATGTTGTTCTAATGGGATGTTTGAGTAAATCTTTTTGGTGGGGCAGTTTTTCAAAAAAACAGACTCAAGACGCAATTGAAGCTCTTGAAACCGTCGGTTTAAAGAATTTCGTTCATAAAAGTTTTGCTGATTTGTCTGGTGGTCAGAAACAAAGGGCTCTAATTGCAAGAGCTATTATGTCTCAGCCTGAGTTATTGCTGTTAGACGAACCAACTGCCAGTGTTGATATTCATGGAACAGAGCAGTTTTATAAAATGTTTGCTGAAATGAATAAGAAATTCACAATTCTTATAGTTTCTCATGATATAGGTTTTGTTTCGTCTAAGGTAAAAAGTGTTATCTGTGTTCGAAAGAATCTTCAGATTCACCCTGTATCAGAGTTGACTGGTGAATCTTTACAAAAAATGTATGGTTTAGATGTCCATTTGATTAGACATGACCATAGATGCAGTGAAAAGGGGCACTCATGTCCACATTTATAAAAGATTTAATAGAATTACCATTTTTGCAGAATGCAATTTTAGCCGGTGTCTTATGTAGTATAGGCAGTGGAATTGTCGGTACTTATGTTGTTTTAAGAAGAATAACCTATATTGCTGCAGCTATTTCTCATTGTGTGCTGGGTGGCTTAGGTGCTGCAAAATATTTATCTGTGGTTTATGGCTGGACTTGGTTGAAACCTGTGCATGGGGCTGTTGTCACAGCATTGCTTTCAGCTCTGTTAATAGGTTGGGTTAGTTTGAAAGCAAAAGAAAGAGAAGATAGCATTATTAGCGCTCTGTGGGCAGTAGGAATGTCTATGGGGGTTTTATTTATTTATAAGACTCCTGGTTATAACGAAGATTTAATGAATTATCTTTTTGGTAATATCTTGATGGTATCTACAGAAGAACTCTACATCATTGCCATATTAGATATAATCACAATAGCCTTAACATGTGTTTTTTACAAACAAACTGTAGCAGTATGTTTTGATGAAGAATATGCAAGAACAAGGGGCGTTAATGTTGAATTCTATTATTTGTTGATGCTTTGTATGACCGCTCTAACTGTTGTTTTGACAGTGAATGTAGTTGGAATAATCATGGTTATTGCATTGCTAACCTTGCCTGTAGCTATTTCTTCAAAGATGTTTAACAGAGTATGGAAGATTATGCTTGGAGCAACAGTTTTGGGAATATTTTTCACAAGTACTGGTTTAATGATTAGCTATGAACCGAATTTGCCTTCTGGTGCTGTAACTATTGTTGTAGCAGGCATTTTCTATTTTATTACTTTGTTAATTAGTTTATTTAAGAAAAGAAAAATCGCTTAGCTACTTAATAATTCTTTTTGTATCATTATAGGCAAAACTTGAATTTATCATTGAATAATGGTATTTTGTACACTTGGAGAAGATTGTAAAATGATATTTCAGATACTTAAGTCTATATTGATACTTGCCGGTACTATTACGGGAGTTTCTATTGCTTATTCTTTAATAGATAAGTATCCTCAGGCAGTAAATGAATTGGTTCCATTGGAAAACTCTCATTTTATATTGGCTGGTTTACTAGGCTTTTTAGGTTATTTAATATGCTCTATGATCGGTAGAGGTATAAATGAATGGCTTGAAAAACGTATCGAAGAAACAAACGTTTATAATTTAACCTGGAGCGCATTAGGCTTTACATTAGGTACCTTAGTTGCAAATTTATTATTTATACCTTTTTATATTCTAATGTTTAAAGGCGTTGGAAAATTCGATTTCCAAGACCAGTATTTAAACTCACTGGTTTCTATGTTCTATTTGGTCTTCCCGGTATTATTCAATCTTTTGTTTGCTTATCTTGGTGTTAAAATATTGCTTAGATATAAAAAATACCAGAATATGGCAAAGGGTGAAGAAGTTAAGGTTTCTTCTAAAATTCTTGATTCTAGTGCAATTGTAGATGGACGATTTGCTGATTTGTTTAAATTAGGCTTCATAGAAGGAAACATCCTTGTTCCTAATTTTATTGTAAATGAATTGGTATTCTTAGCAAATTCAAACGATATAAATAAAAAGAATCGCGGGCAAAAAGGCTTAGAAACAATAGAAAAACTGAAAAAATCTTTTCCCGATAATTTTGTGATTATTAATAACGATTATGATGATGTTGATGAGGTTAATGGTAAACTTGTTAAGCTATCTACAGAATTAAAGGCTTCACTAATTACCCAGGATTTTAATACAAAAAAAATAGCTGAACTAGAAAATGTCAAAGTTCTTAATCTTAACGATCTCTCTAATGCTTTAAAACCAATTTTTGTTAGTGGTGAAGATGTTGAAATTCAAATCGTTAAAAAGGGTAAAGAACCTTATCAAGGTGTTGGATTTATGTCTGATGGAACAATGGTTGTTATAGAAGATGGTGGAGACCATGTTGGAGAAGTCGTAAGAACAAAAGTCAATAATATTCTGCAGACTGGTGCAGGAAGAATTGTTTTTTGTCGTATAGGTGATAAGAAAGATTGATATTTGTGAGTAGGAGTTTTTATGGGTTTACAGGTTAAAGAAATAATGGATTGCAATCCTGTTGTTGTTACAGAGGATTCTACTGTATTTGAAATACGTGAAATCATTATTTTAAGACAGCCTGATTGTATTCTTGTTACAAATGATGATAAAAAGCTAACTGGTATTTTGACCAATGTGCAGTTGGCCTCTGTTGGTGAATTTGATACTGATGAAAAAGTTTCTCGTTTGATGATAAAGGAATTTAAACGAGTAAATTCTAATATGTCGGTTAGAGAGGCTGCAGCATTGTTGTCTGCTAGCGATTTAGAAGCACTTCCTGTAGTTGATAACAATGATGATATAGTCGGAGTTGTTACCAATAAAGATATTGTAAAAGATTTGGTAGAAGACAGGGAAGCTGCTTTGACTCCTGAATGTGCTGTTATATACCTGTCTATGACCAAAGATCCTGAACAGGAAGAATATTGGTTACAGAAGGTTTCTAATAAAGGTTATCGTGCAGCAATAACCCAGGTTGGGGCTACATCAGAAAAGCTTCCTATAAAACTTAGGGAAGCCGCTATAGTTGCTGCAATAGCTCGTTCGGTTATACGAGAAGATAATAGAGAAAAATATGCTGTAAGTATGGCTGTTAGAGATATTTACAGCCAGTGTTATACAATTAACCCAGGTTTGGGTGGTGGCTTTAAACTAGCAATTGTTCGCGGTGAAGGCCGTATCGCTGTTGCTGCTTTTGGTCACTGTGGACATGCTCTTTCAAATGGAAATGAGCAAATTTTTATGGGGAGCAATATAATTTAAAATGTCTGAAGAAATTCGTGTTCGTTTTGCACCGTCTCCAACAGGTTATTTACATGTTGGTGGAGCTAGAACAGCTCTTTTTAACTGGCTTTGGGCTAGAAAGACTGGTGGAAAGTTTGTACTTCGTATAGAAGATACTGATGAAGCCCGTTCAACAGTAGAATCTGTTAATGGTATGCTTCATGATTTAAAATGGCTTGGTTTGGATTGGGATGAAGGTCCTGAATATGGTGATGGAATAGACCCGTATAAACAGCAAAAAGGTGATAAAGGCCCTTATTTCCAGTCTCAAAGATTAGAAATTTATCAAAAAATAGCACATGAGCTTATGGATAAAGGTATTGCTTATCCATGTTTTTGTACTGACGAAGAACTCGAAGAAAAACGAAAAAAAGCTGAAGAAGAACATAGAAGTGTTCATTACGATGGAACCTGCCGTAATCTGACCAAAGAAGAAGCTCAGAAACGTATAGATGCTGGTGAACCCTATACAATCAGAGTCAGAGTTCCTCAAAAAGATTATGTTTTAGAAGATGAAGTTCGTGGTCGTGTAGAATGGAAAGCTGGAACATTAGGCGATTTTATTATTCTTCGTTCAAGCGGTATGCCTGTTTATAACTTCTGTGTTGTAGTTGATGATGCTTTAATGGGTATTACACACGTTGTCAGAGCAGAAGAACATCTTACTAATACACATCGTCAGCTTATTCTCTATGAAGCTTTGGGAATGAAACCTCCTAGATTCAGCCATGCTTCATTGATTCTTGGACCAGATAAGTCAAAACTTTCTAAACGTCATGGTGCAACTTCTGTTGGGCAATATGCAGAAGAAGGTTTTTTGCCGGAAGCTATGATTAATTTCTTGGCTTTATTAGGCTGGAACGAAGGAAATGACAGAGAAATCTATTCCGTAAAAGAATTGATTGAATGTTTTGAATTAAGTCATATCAGCAAATCTCCGGGTGTATTCGATAAAGATAAGCTGGTTTGGATGAACGGTCAGCATTTGAGAGCTATGCCTGTTGATGAACTTATTCCTTTGGTAACTCCGTTACTTAAGAAAGCTATGCCTGATGATAAGCGTCTTGATGACCCAGTTATAATGCGTAAACTTGTTGAGCTTATTCAGGTTAAAATGACTCTTTTAACAGATGCTCCAGAAGTTGCAAAGACTTTCTTTGAAGCTAGTAAACCTGAAAATGATGAAGCTGCTGCTATGATAGCAACAGATAAATCCAAAAAGCTTTTTGAAGCTCTCGCAGCAGAATTCGAAAAATGCGAATGGGTTAGAGAAGGCTATAATGCTGCAATAAAGGCTGCTGGTAAAATTGCTGAAGTTAAAGGTAAAGATTTGTTTATGCCAATTAGAGTTAAAATAACTGGCAGTTGTCATGGTCCTGAACTAGTTGGAATTCTTGATGTTCTCGGTAGAGAAGAAACTATTTCAAGATTAAAGAGTTAATTGGTTTTTCTAAGCAAACTTTCTTTTTAATAAGAAAGTTTGCTTTTGTAGGAATACACATTAGAAAGTCGAGTTTTTTATGAGTCAAACTAGGTCTTTTGTGATATTGGTTTTATTCGCTTTAGTTCTTTTGTTTATGCCTTCTAACTGTTTATTGGCTCAAACAGAGTCACAAGAAACAATGGCTTTAGCACTAGACATGTTCAAGTTTGATCAGTATTTGCCAGCTTTGGATATGCTAGAAGCTGAACATGAAAATCTAAAAGAAAATTTTAATTATTGGTTATATATAGGTTTGGCTCGTCAAAGAACGAAACAGTTGAATAAGGCATTAGAAGCCTATGAAATGGCTTTACAAATTAATCCTGAAGCAAATAATCTGAAAACTCGAATTTCTAATCTTAAGCAAGCTATTTCAAAAATAGATCCATCACAAATTAGAAATTTCAAATCTAACGAAGAAAAAGCTTTATGGCTTATCGAAGAAGCAGAATCTCTTCGCCGTGATAAGAAAGAAGAAAAAGCTTTTAGAACTTTTATTCAGGCAGTTGAATACGATGTTAAGATATTAGGTAACGATAAAGATTTCGTTCGCCGTGGTGCTATTTATTATAAGCTGAAAGTAGAGGATAATGCTGAATATTCTAAGTTGTTTTACTCAATTTTTAAATACTTTGAAGGCGAAATATCAGATGCTTATAATATTATAAAAGCATATAAAAATGATAGCTCAAAAAAGTCATTAGCTATTCAAAGAATGGAAGATTACTATTTCAAGAGGTTAGCTGAAGCTAATAATCAGCAAAAAGATTATGAAATAGCTGAAAGAGAAGAAAGACGAAAAAAACAGCAAGAAGCTGAAAAAGTAGAATCAAAGTCTAATAAAAAAGATTCATCATCTGATAAACAGAATAGAGACATTGGACAATTAGAAAACGAAATAAGAGAACAAGCTTATTATGCTTCAGATGATACTAATTTTGAAAGAAGATATATTCAAGAACTTGCTGTTTTTAAAGTAGAAGAATATTTTGCTGAACAAGATAATAGAAAAAAATTAAAAATAATATGGGAATTAAGTAAAACAGGTTCTTCTAATGAAGAAGTTATGAGAGTTTATATAGACGCATTACATCAAGACGATATCGAATTTGTTAGCGACTCAACCAGAGCTGTTACAAGAGTTGGTATGCCTTTGGCAGAAAAAGCATTCCCTAGTATAATGGAACTTTTTAATTCTGAACGCCGTGATTTTAAATGTTGCGCAGCAGAGTCTTTAGGAAAATTAGGAATTCACCCTGACGTTGTTATTCCTAAAATTATAAGTGTTTATAGTGATGAAGATTGTGAACCACTTAGACTGCATTATGTTGATTGCGTTCGACAATATGGAAAAGCCGGACTTGATGTAGCATACAAAGTCTTAGATGGAACACCTAGAGTAGAAAGACGTCCTATTGCTCATTTTATTCATGATTTGACTGGTGAAAAAATAGAAACATTAATGAATAAATAATTAATTAATCAAAAATAAGATTAGGAGTGGCTGGTCTTTTTGGCGGCCACTCTTTTTCTTTTGCTGATTTTTCTATTACTTTTTCTAAAATATTTTTTACTATTTTTTGTATTCCAAGAAAGTGGCTTTCTCTTGTTCCGGCTATATTGAGAATTTCCGGCTTATTTTTATTAAGCCATTTTAAAAGGTTTTTAAAAGTAATATCTGGTACAGTAACATCTTTTATTTTTTTTCTTTCCAAAATTACTATGAAATATGGCTTTTTTAATTCTATACAGAATTTTATTGTTAATGTGCTTCCTTTGGAATTAATATCAGAAGAAAAAATAATAGTAGCGTCAGAATCTCTGATGTTCATTCTTGTTCGCGCTGGATACAACGGAGTAGTTGTTTCTATTAATGAATAAATAGAAGGTATTTTCCCGTCTTCAGCTTTTCTGCCTAGCGGACACCAACCTCCATGAGGAATCTTATTTTTTATGGCAAAATCAAGACCACCGCGGTCAGCTCCAGTCTGACCTCCAGAGATAATGACCGAAATTTTGTATTTTTGTAATTTATTCATTTGTTAATTGAAATATAAATTTTGTTTTTAATTAGTTGCTCCCCTTAAAAAGGGGAGCAATAATCAAGTTTTTACTTGGTCAATCTATTAGGCATATTGTAGATTAGAAGAATAGATCATTTTGGGAAAAAGAACGCAGTTCTGGTATTTATGTATTTCTTCTTCATTAATGCCGTTAGATAGTGGTGCGAGACATTCTTTTTCAAACAAAGCGTCAAACATATAAAGCTGATTTGAATGTTCTTTTGTCATTTTCAACCACATTTCTTTTCTTGTTTCATAGGGGGCGTTTTCGAATAGATAGCATAGCAGTTCTGAAAACCCTTTATTTACAATACTTTCCATTGTAGATAGAGCATTAGATATTGCAAATTTTTCATTTTGCCCTATAAAAGACAATACCCATAAATCTCTCCCGCATAGGGAGTTTTTAGAACAAGTACTGGCACAGTCATTATTGCAAAGAAATAGATTACGAAAATGAAGTGGGATTTTTGAGATCATTTCAGCTTTAAAACAGCAGGAATCTATATTAAGAGGACATGTTTTACAATTCATAATATTCTCCTATGAGTTATAGCTTTGTTTATAGTATCTTCCGCTATATTGATTTGACACTATGGCTTCGAGATACTTAGAACAAGTTCTAGAATTAGTTTGTGTAAAAGTGTTCAGTTCATTGAGCCCAGAAGCCGCAAATATAGGATTAAGCATCCAAAGACTTCTTGGTTCATTTTCTTCTAACCAGTTCCACATTTTTATTCTTAGTTCTTGTTGAGCTGCTTGAAATAAAGAAATCAGCAAAGCACGGTCCCTACCTATTAAGGCGGTTCTTAAGCTTTCCATTGCTAATCCTTCTGCTAATTCGTCTTGTCTATATAGATTGTCGATTACGTAATAATCCATAAAACATCTAGAACCTATATTTTTTGCACAGAAATTTTCAGAACAGTGACTCTCTGTTTTTTTACAAATTGGATTATCACATTTTGGGGCGTTAGTATTATTTGCTGGATTAAACGGACAATTATTACAGCACATCATAATATTTTTCCCCCTTTTATTAGTAGGCTTCAGCTACTTCTTTAACCATTTTTCTAACGGGTTTTTTAGAAATGGAGTTCTTCTTTGATTGAATTTTTGATGATTCGCAAAAATTTTCTTCTTCTTCTGACTCATCATTTGATTCTGTATTTCGACTGCTGTTTTCTAGAAAAACAACATTAATGCAATTTATACGAGTAATATATTGAGTTTTCCCATTCTTGTCTTCGTATTTATCGCATTCAATACGTCCTTCAACCATAACAGGACGCCCTTTTTTCAAATATTTTGCACAGTTTTCTGCTAAGCTGCCCCATGCAATTAAGTTGATGAAAGACGTCTTTTTTAACATTTTGCCATCCTGGTTCTTCCAGAAGTCATTGATGGCAATAGCCATATTTGTGAACTTTCGATTAGAAGGAGTTACCTTCAATTCGGGGTCACGAGTGAGATTACCAGCTACCATTACACGATTGAGACTTATCACGATTATTTCTCCTTAGAGATTCTTATAAGATTCGTGCAACATGATTTTTAATTTGCACATATAGTAATCAATCGAAAACGGAAAATTGGACAAAAAATTTTAAAAATCTTTAGGATTGTGAAATAAATCACACTGTTGAAAGAATAAAATACAGGCTATATAATTATTTAAACGAAGAAGGAGCAAGGTTATGGAAGAAACTTCCAATGTTCAATTCACTGCTTATAATAATTTTATAAAGGTTCCATCACCTCAAAATGCTCTAGATTTTGTTATTTCTTGTCATAAATATATAACTATTCTTGCTTCAAAATGGCGAGAACCCGGAATGACTAGAAAAAACAAAATAAATGAAATTATTAGTGAGATGTATTTGATTTTATTAGAAGATTTTTCAGCAGGAAAATCGGTTACTTGTAAATCAGCTTTTGCTTATTTAGATTCAAAATTGAAGAGACTGGTTAACCCTGCTAATAAGCATTTTTTTTCTGATTTATCAGAAGTTTCCCCTTCTTTATTATCTGGTAGAGACCAATTAACTTTTGAAAAAGTTAATATGATAAAAGAAATTGTTAAAATAATAAGAAATAATGTTGTAGATAATTATTCTAATAATGGTTTGTTGCTTTTTCTTTTTATTCACATTTATCCCCAAATACGTTGGATAAGCGAATTGCTTTCAAAAGATGAGAATATTCCTTTTGAATCTAGATATGAAGCCGATTTGAAAAGAATTAGTCGTTTTAATAATAATTTACGTTTAGAGTTTAATAAACTTGCTAATGGTGATTGGAAAGATATTCTTAATTGGAATCAGGCTGAAAGAAGTCATCTTGCTTGGAAGATAATTAATATTGCTCCAGCAGAAGTTGAATCAAATACTTCAGAAGAGTTAACCTTAATAGATAACTGGCGTGAAAATTTTGATTTACATGCTTCACAAAGCTTAGATAAATTGTCTTCTGCAAAAAAGGTTTATAGCTCTTTAAGCAAGTGTTTCCAAAAATCTGGCAATCAACTCAGAGTAGAAGAAGAAAGAGATTTTTGGGGAAAACCGCCGGATATTATTTCTCAGCTTATCGGTGATTTTTATAATCATGAAGGAACAGTGCAAGAAAACATAGCAGAATATACTTTATTTGATTCTATTGAAGAAAGCGCTGAATCTAATGCTGAAAAAGACTTAGAATTTATGGAAGTTGCTCGTGAATTAAATAAATGGTTTGGAACATTGCTGGCAGAACGAAACAAAAAATCTGCAGAAAAAATAATTAATTGGTAATAATTTTTGGAGAATTAAATGAATTTATCTTCTGGCTGCATTATTGAATTTATAGCCAAGGGTTCTGTTCCTGAAGCTGCTGTCGTATTAAGCATTTCAGATACAAATGTTAGAATTTTATTAACTAATGGAAAAGAAACAACTATTTCAGAAAAAAAGATTCTTTATGCTTCTAGTCGCTCTTTAACAACTGTTTCTAATAAAGAAAGCTGTAAACAGAATTTAATTAATATTAACAATACAAGAAAAGAATTATCTGAAAAAATAGATCTGGCAGAAATCAGAGAATTATTGGTAGAAGACCCTAAATTTTATGAATTAAACGAAATTGCAGAATTCCTTTACGATTCAAATGATTTTGATTCTATTGCTGCTTTGCTTAGAAAGCTTTGTGAAGATAAGATTTATTTTAAAAATAAAAATAATACTTTCCAACCTGTTTCTGAAGAAGCTTTGCAACAAAGTTTAGAGCAATTAAAAAAGAAAGAGCTTCAGGAAAAAGAAGAAACTCAATTGGTTGATTCATTGAAAAATTTGATGAACAACGGAATTTTAGATGATAGTTTAAAAAATTATTTGCAGGATTTAAAAGATTTTGTAGCTATAGGTGAAGAAGCCGGTATTTCTAAAAGGTTTTCTAATGCATTGAGCAAGGCTTCTATAAATAATAATCGCAAAGTTTTTCAGGCTTTGGTAAAGGCTGGTATTCTTAAAGAAGATGAAAATCTTGATTTAATTAAATATAGAACACCTATTGGGTTTTCTGATGAACAGAAAAAAGAAGCAGAAAACTTATGTAATATTGATATAAGATCATTGAACAGAGTTGATTTAACTGCTTTAAAAACCTGGGCTATAGATAGTCCTGGTTCAAAAGACAGAGATGATGCGTTTTCATTCGAGAAAAATGATGACGGGTACACTTTGTGGGTACATATTGCCGACCCCTCTGAAATTGTTAAGCCAAATTCTTTGCTTGATAAAGAAGCGTCTCGTAGAGGCAGTTCGATTTATATGCCCGATTTACGTATAAATATGTTTCCAGAATCTATTAGTGAAGAGTTTTTAAGCTTAGATGAGGGAAGAGAAAGAATAGCTTTGAGCTTTAAGCTGGAGTTTTCTTCAGAAATAGAATTTAAGAATCTTTCAATAAATAAATCTATTATAAAATTAGAAAAAGCAACTGATTATACTTCGGCAAATAAAATGCTTGAAGCTGATGAATGGTTGAATTCGGCATATTTATTTTCTGAAAAACTTAAAGCAGAACGTGTAAAAAACGGTGCAGTATTACTTCCTAGACAAGCCGAACTAGAGATTAAAGTAGTTGATGATAATATAATTATTGAGCATGAAAACAGGGATGAATTAACTGCTGGTATGATTGCTGAATTCATGATTTGGGTTAACCATGCTGTGGCGGTTTGGTTTCATAATAATGGAATACCTGCTTTATTCAGAGTTCAGGAAGGGGATTCCGAGTTTGATATTCCAAAATGTGATTCTTTTGACCCGATTATTTTTTGGAACAGTCTGAAACTCATGCGAAAAACCTTGGTTGGTGCTGAATTCGGTAAACATTTTTCTTTGGGCGTTATTGGTTATACACAGATTTCATCGCCTTTAAGACGTTACTCTGATTTGCTTTTACATAGGCAGATTAAAGCTTTTCTGGAACAACAGCCTGTTATGACTCAGGAAGAACTTGATAAACGGGTAATGATTTCTGATATTGCTGTTGATCATGCTGAAGATACTATGAAAGATCGTGAAAGATATTATATTCTTAAATACTTAAAGCAACAGCAGAAAAATTCTGAAGTCATTTTCGATGGAGTAGTTGTAGATACTGGTCTTACAGAAGTTAATTTTTATGTTGATTTCTTGTGCTCTTTCAGACATTGCCGAAAGCCTAATTTTGATGTGGCTCCTGGCATGAAGATTAAAGTAAAAGTAAATCAGATAGACCTTTTCGACAATATTATTAGATTTGACATAAGAAAAGCCTAGAAAAAGAATAAACTATTTCTAGGCTTTAAAATCTTTCTGATTATTTTTTAACGGAATTTTATATTTCCACTTACTGATTCTGCGTAAAGAGTTGCTCCTTCTCCGCCGGATTTAATATTTACTCTCTGATTATTTACTGGAGAAGCGTTCCCTTTCCAGTCTACAACTATTTCGCCCTTTCTGGAAATTGCTTCTACAGATTTCCAGGGGCCGTTGAGTTTTTCAACACTTATGTCGCCAGCAGTAGTAATTGTTTTTACTTCTGTTTCAAGAGCTATATTTGACTCTCCGATAAATACATCACCATTGACACTGTTTATTTTTACTTTATTTAAGCCGCATTTTCTGATTAAAATGTCTCCAGAAGTTGAATTAATATGGCTTGTAATATTTTTATTGTTTTCAAGCTGAATTATTCCATTAACACTATCAATTTCTGTATTTTGAATATTTGAATTATCAACTCTTATATTGCCACTGATTGTTTTTATTGCTTCTATATCTAAATTCCCTTTAATTAATACAGCTGAATTAATTGTTTTGCAGATAACTTTTGAATTTGCTGGCAGATTAAGATTAAGGTCGATAATTCCTTTTATTGAAGTATCATTGCTGAAGCCAATATACATTTTATCATCTTCAATTTTAATTGCTTTATTGGAAAACCATTCCGAAGATTGCATTTCTCCTATTGTTTTTTTACTTATTTGACCGCTTACTAAGAGCTTGAATGATTGCCCCTCGCTTAGTTTAATTTCACCAAATATATTTTCTATTATAAATGTTTTTATTTTTTCTATTTCTTTTGGTGCTGGAACTATGAAATCTACACTCATACAATCAGCGGGCAGATTACTGTGATTGGTTAATTCTGCAGCCATTGTTTCTACAACGTCTTCCATCCAGGAACCAAATTCTTTCATTTTTTCTTTTAATTCTTTTCTGCCTGGTTCTACCTGTTTTATTGTCTGCTGAACGGTCTGATGCAGAGTTTGTGCTATATCTCTAATGTTTATGCCAAGTTTGGTTGCTTCTAAAAACGGAATATTAGGGAAAACATTTATATTGGGTGATTGATTTGTATTTTTGTTTTCATTTTTATTGGAGTTTCTTACTTCGTCTTCTTTATTTAAAGCATTTAACAGTCTTTCCGATTCTTCTACCGTTATTTTGCCTTCAGATAACATCTGTAAAATCATTATTCTAGAATCAGACATATTTGTTCCCCCGTTTTATAAGTTTTACACTTAATAAAAAGCTTAATATCAATAAAAAAACAGATTATATTGTTTTTGTACAATATAATCTGTTTATCAAATTTCTGCAATAGATTACAAGATATGAATACCTTGTTCTTGACAGTATTTTAGCATTCTGTCTGGCCATACACTGACTTGAACTTCGCCTATATGATGTTTTTGAAGCAGAAGCATACTAAGTCTAGATTGACCAATACCACCGCCTATAGTTTGGGGCATTTTCCCTTCTAATAAGTCTTTATGCCAAGGCAAGCTTGCTTTTTTCATTGCATTTCTTTCGGTAAGCTGTCTTGTTAAAGTTTCTGGGTCTACTCTTATTCCCATGGAAGAAAGTTCGAAAGATTTTTCAAAAATAGGATTCCAGACAAGAATATCGCCGTTTAATCCGTGATGACCTTCTGTTGTTGGAGTTGACCAGTCATCATAGTCTGGAGCACGACCATCGTGAGGTTGGCCGTTCTGAAGTTTTCCACCGATTCCTATTAGAAAAACAGCGCCAAGTTCTCGACAAATTGCGTGTTCTCTTTCTTTGGAAGCAAGGTTGGGATATTTTTCCAGCAAATCTTCACAGTGAATAAAATGGATTTTTTGAGATAAAAACTTATTTAACCCATATTTTGTGGCAATATGATGTTCTGTTGAAAGAATTGCAGAATAAATAGTTTCTACAGTGTGTTTCAGATAATCCAGATTTCTTTCGTCTTTATCCATGACTTTTTCCCAGTCCCACTGGTCAACATAGATTGAATGAATGCCTGTTTCTATGCTAGCTTCGTCTGGACGTAAGGCGTTCATGTCTGTATAGATGCCTTCACCAACAGGAATTTTATAATTGGCTAGTGCCATGCGTTTCCATTTGGCTAAGGAATGAACTATTTCAAATTTTGTATTGCCAATTGCTGGGACAGAAAAGGTTACTGGGCGTTCAGTGCCATTTAAATCATCTTGAAGACCTGTTCCCATTTTTACATACATTGGGGCTGAAACTCTGTATAGTCTTAAGCTGTCTGCTAGAGTATCTTCAAAATGTCTTTTTAATTCTAGTATTGCTCGTTCTGTTTGTAATAAACTTAGTCCGCTCATTTTTATTTGTTTCCCTCGAGTAATTAGGTTTATTTTTATTATGCAATTTAATAATAAATTAGTATTAGAATCGCCATCGTGAGCATTTGAAAGAGGCGTGCTAATCTATTTGAATCAATTATTTAATTGCTTTTTATAATTATTAGCGGTTTTGATTTTATTCTGTATCTGTTATTTTTGCAATAGCATTTTTTGTTTATATAAACAATCACCACTCATCACCAACCACGCCAAGCTTTGCTTTGCTCTTTGCTCTATTGCTCTAAGAGGCCTTAGCCTCGTCCGCTCTCTTGCTCTTTTCTCTTCTATCTCCAATTTTGGTCTTATATCTTATGTCTCAAATTTTGGTCTTATATCTTTTTATAAAAAAAGTTGACGAAAGTACTTATTAGTCTTATATTGCTTAGACGTTTTGTTTACTTTTAATTTTTAAGTTTGTTAAAAGTTTCACAAAACAAATATAAAAATATAACAGGAGGTCCGTCGTAATGGCCGACCAGATTGACACCAAATTAGAAAAGGTTTGCGAAATTGTAGACAAATGGAATTGCGATCCTAGCAAATTGATTCCTATTCTTCAAGAAGTTCAGGAAATCTATCGCTATCTTCCCGAAGACGCAATAAATCTTTGTGCAAGAAAATTAAAAATTTCTGCTGCTCAGATTTACGGTGTAGCAACATTTTATGCTCACTTCTCTCTTACTCCAAAGGGTAAGTATTTAATCAAATGCTGTAACGGTACTGCTTGTCACGTAAAAAAGTCTATGTCAGTTCTTGATGCATTGATGAAAAAGCTTGGACTTAACGAAAAGAAGCTTACTACTGACGATATGCTTTTTACTCTCGAAATTGTTTCTTGTCTCGGTGCCTGCGGTCTTGCTCCTGTTATGGTTATAGATGAAGATGTTCATGGTCAGATGACTCCAGATAAAGCACTAAAGCTTATTGATGATATTATCGCAAAGGAAAAGGGGGCCGCAAAATGAGTAATGTAGATCTTAAGAAAGTTACAGAAGAATTTAAAGCTAATCTTGAAGATCGCCGTGTTGTAGTTTGTGCAGGTACAGCCTGTGTTGCTAACGGTTCTCTTAAAGTTATTGATGCTCTTCAAAAAGAAATTGAAGCCGCTGGAATCAAAGTAAGAGTTGAAGCAAACCATCATAAATGTGGCGGCGAAAAGAAAGATTTATATCTCTCTAAGAGCGGTTGTCATGGCTTCTGTCAGCAGGGTCCTCTTGTTACAATAATGCCAGAAAACATTCTTTACGTTAAGGTAAAACCAGAAGATGCTAAAGAAATCGTTGAAAAGACCCTTAAGAACGGCGAAGTTATAGACAGACTTCTCTTCGTTGAACCAGGTTCTGGAAAACATTCAAAGAATGCTCAAGAAATCACTTTCTATAAGCTTCAACAGCGTGAATCTCTTAAACAATGTGGGCATGTAAACCCAGAAGATGTTAGAGAATATATTGCTCTTGGCGGTTACGAAGGTGCCAAGAAAGCTATTTGCGATATGACTTCAGAAGCTGTTTGTCAGGAAGTTTTGGATTCAGGCTTAAGAGGCCGCGGTGGTGCTGGTTTCCCAACAGGTAAGAAATGGCAGCTCACTCTCCCCAACAAGAGCCCTGACGGAGTTAAATACATTGTTTGTAACGCTGACGAAGGCGACCCAGGTGCTTTCATGGATAGAAGCGTTATGGAAGGTAACCCACACAGCGTTATCGAAGGTATGATGATTGCTGCTAAAGGTATTCAGGCTACAAAAGGCTATGTATACTGCCGTGCTGAATATCCATTAGCTGTTAAACGTATCCGCAAAGCTATTGATGATGCTCGTGAAATCGGTATTCTCGGCAATAATATTTTTGGAACTGACTTCAACTTTGATATCGAAGTTATGGAAGGTGCCGGCGCATTCGTATGTGGTGAAGAAACTGCTCTTATCCACTCAATCGAAGGTCAGCGCGGTATGCCAACTGCAAAACCACCGTTCCCAGCAGTAAGCGGTTTGTTTGGCAAACCAACAACAATTAACAACGTTGAAACCTTAGCTTGTGTTCCATTAATTTTGAGAAACGGTGCTAAATGGTTCAAAGATATGGGTACCGAAAATTCTGCTGGTACTAAGACATTCGCTCTCACTGGTCAGGTTGCTAACACTGGTCTTGTTGAAGTTCCATTCGGAACCACCCTCCGCAAGATTATATTCGATATCGGCGGCGGTATTACAGATGACCAAGGCAATCCACTTCCACCAAGCGAATTCAAAGCAGTTCAAATCGGTGGTCCATCAGGCGCTTGTTTGACAGAAGAACTCTTAGACGTTCCTATAGATTTTGACTCTGTTAAGAAATATGGTGCAATCGTTGGTTCAGGTGGTCTTGTTGTTATGAACAAGTCTAACTGTATGGTTAAGATTGCTCGTTTCTTCATGAAGTTCACACAGAGTGAATCTTGCGGTAAGTGCGTTCTCTGCCGTGAAGGTACTGCTCAAATGCTTGCTCTTCTCGACGATATCATCGCTGGCAAAGGCACTATGGAAACCATAGACCAGTTGGAAGAACTTGCTAAGGCTGTTTCTGACGGTTCTCTCTGTGCTCTTGGTAAAACCGCTCCAAATCCAGTTCTCTCAACTCTAAAGACATTTAGAGATGAATATATTGCACATGTTCGTGACAAAAAGTGTCCAGCTCATCAGTGTGCTGCTCTCAGTTGTCCCGAAATTGACCCAGCTAAATGTAAAGGCTGCACTGCCTGTGCTAGACAGTGCCCAGTTGGAGCTATTTCCGGCACTGTAAAGAATCCACACAAGATTGATGAAACTAAGTGCATTAAGTGTGGCGCTTGCAAGAGAACTTGCAAATTTGGCGCAATAAAGTAATTGGGGGAACAGTATAATGGCTGAAAAAACTCTATTCATAAATGGAAAAGAAGTCGCTTTTGATAACGAAAAAAATCTTCTCGAAGTAATAAGAAAAGCTGGAATCGACCTTCCAACTCTTTGCTATCATCCAATGCTCAAGGCTTACGGTGCCTGCCGTCTTTGTGTAATCGAAAACATCATGCCTAACGGTGCTAGAATGGTTAATACTGCTTGTACAACCGCTCCTGCTCCTGGTATGAAGATTGAAACCCATACTCCAAGACTTCGCCAAATCCGTAAAGTTGCAGTTGAACTTCTTCTTGCTTCACACAAAGTTGAATGCCCGACCTGTGATCAGGCTGGCCACTGCAAACTTGAACAGATTGCTCACAAGCTTGGTGTTGACAAAGTTCGCTTCAAAAAGATTGCCGAACCACACCCAATCGATAACTCTTCTTATGCAATCGTCAGAGATCCAGAAAAATGTATCCTCTGCGGTCAGTGTGTAAGATATTGTAAGGAAATTCACGGCGTAGCCGCTATCGACCTCGCTGGTCGTGGTAAGAACACTGTAGTAACTCCAGCATTCTTCAAGCCAATAGCTGAAACCGAATGTATCAACTGCGGTCAGTGTGCCGCTGTATGTCCAGTAGGTGCTCTCACTGTTAAGAAGAATATTTGCGAAGTTCAGAAGAACCTCGATGACCCGACCAAGACCTGTGTTGTTCACATGGCTCCAGCCGTTCGTGTTGGTATCGGTGAAGAATTCGGTCTTCCATCTAATGAAGAAACCACAGGTAAGATGGTTGCTGCTTTAAGAAAGCTCGGATTCAAGAAAGTCTACGATACAGTATATTCTGCCGACCTTACCATTATGGAAGAAGGCACAGAACTCTTGAACCGCATCAGCAATGGCGGAGTTCTCCCACAGTTCACTTCTTGCTGCCCAGGCTGGATCAAGTTCATCGAGCAGTATTATCCAACAATCCTTCCAAATCTCTCCAGCTGCAAATCTCCACAGCAGATGATGGGTGCTATGATGCGTGAAATGCTTCCTGAACAGCTCGGCGTTAAGAACGAAGACCTCTTCGTATGTTCAGTAATGCCTTGTACTGCTAAGAAATTTGAAATCAGAAGACCTGAATTCGAGTACACTGAAGGCAAACGCGATACTGACGAAGTTATCACTACTCAGGAACTTGCCCGCATGATTAAAGCTGCTGGCATAGACTTCGCTAACCTAGAACCAGAAGCATTCGATATGCCTCTCGGTGACAGAACAGGTGCTGGTGTAATATTCGGTGTTACTGGCGGTGTTATGGAAGCTGCTCTCAGACTTGCTGTTGAAAAGCTTGCCGGTC
>JAFPZP010000058.1 GCA_017417215.1 Candidatus Rifleibacteriota bacterium
GATAGCTCTAGGAGCTCTGATAGTCCTTTTGACTTCTTTCACATTTCTAAGTGGAATTGTGTAAACTCTTTCCATAATTACCCCTCTTATAATTTAAGACTGTTTCTTCTCCAATGTCTAGGTTTAGGTCTGTATCTAAGTTTACGGTTAGTTTTAGCATAAGCCCAGATTGGAATTCTCCTATTTTGTTTGTTTGCTTTTGCCATTCTTAATTTTTTAGCTAATGGTTTATTTCTACTCATTTTCTCACCTGTAATAATAATTATTTTTTATATCCAATAACACGAGTTTGATAATGTTCTGGGAATATGTCAAGTGAATTTCCTCCTCTCTCATCAATCAGGGTTCTGATTTCGACTTCATAATCTGAACTGTTGTCCTTATTTGACTTTTCATGGGAAATTTCAAACAAATTGGATGTAATCAGTTTCACAGATTTGTGGCCAAAACTGTCCAGATTTATATACTGAACATCTTTTCTGTCTTCAAGACTTCTAATCTGATTGACTGATAGCTTTGGAGTTCTATCGTCACGTCTTGTCCCGTCGGCAATAATATCGTATTTTTCAGCCACCTGTTCTACAACATTTTCATGAATGAACTTTATTCCGTCGTTTGGAAATCCGTCAGCCATTATCATGTCACAGGTTTTTTCTAAAATTTCAATGTCTAGGTTTAATACCTTATGAGTAAACCCTAAAGACGCCGCTGATTTGCTGGCAGGAACATAAGAATCATAAACACCAAAATTTGCAGTGCACAATTCTACATCAAGACCCAATCTTTCAAGCATGACAGCCATAAAAGATGAATCCTTACCACCACTATATAATACAGCCGCTTTCATCGATATTATTTCCTTGTAATTTTGATTTCTCTTTTCTGACCAGCAATTTGTCTTAAAAGAACTTTTAACTGGTCGTCAGTAACTTTACCTCTTAAACTTCCTGCCTGTGCTGATTGAATTAATTGAAGTTCAATCTGTTCAACAAGTTCAGGTTTAGTTAATTTAAGATTACTTAATCTATCACGAGCCTCAGAGGTCATAATCTGACCTAAAATTTGTTTTTTCTGAGCTTCAAATTGTTGTCTCTGTGCTTCTTGCTGTTGTGCTTGCATCGCAGCCTGTTGCTGTTGATTTTGCATAGCAGCTTGTTGAGCTTGTAATTCAGCCATTCTTTTTTGACGAATTTCATCTAAATCGCTCATATCAAACTCTCCGAATAACTAATTAATATTTTTCAAGTTCAGGAATATCTTTAATGATTTCAGCAGAAATTTTATCTAAGAATGATCTTCCTGCTGGGGAAACAACTCTTCCACCTTCAACTTTTTCAACATATCCTGCGTCTTCTAACTGCTGGAGTGCGGTTCTGATGATGGATCCGCTACCTTTTCTGAAAACTTCAGGACGTACACCACGGTCTTTTTTACCACCGTAGAAAGTTCTTAAACTCATAACTCCTACTGGACCATCCATGTAAACTCTTCTGATGATAGAAGCAGTTCTTACATACCACCAATCAGCATTTTCTGGTTTTCTTTCTTTGTGAACACCAGTTTTAACAAAATTGGACCATGCAGGGGAATTGATTTTATCATTATTTTTAAATTCTTCTGCGACTTTTTCAATTAATAAATCTGCAGGTACATCAAATACAGTAGTCATATTAATTCTCCAATATTTTATTTTATTGTAGCTTAATCCACTGTAAATTTAAGACCTAAAAAAATAGGGCCTGTAACTCTAAATTTATAATGTTTAAGGCTTTTTCTTATAGATTACAGCAACATGTCCCC
>JAFPZP010000059.1 GCA_017417215.1 Candidatus Rifleibacteriota bacterium
ATTGTAGTTGGTAGTTTTTGTACTTATTGTCTTCAGCAACGTTTGTCCATAGTCGGTTGTCATTAATCCTTTTATGCCTTGTGCTCAATCAACCAATAAATACTATTATTCTTCGTTAGCTTAGAAATTAACGATAAAACAATAACTACAACAAAAACCGATTACAATAACTACGCTAGCGAAAGCCAGCTATTTAAGAGAATAGAGAAGTCTACCCATTGTCATAAAAAAGTATAGTGTATGGGCTTTAGCCCTGAAAGCTATACGTTTATGACAATGGGTAGACTGCAAAAGGATGGATTATCTGCTTAATTCTTAAAACTTAATCAGATTAATTCCTGTAAGACTATCTGCTTCTCTACCAATCTGAGTTTCAATTATATCAATAAAAATTTCGGCTGTTACGCTGATTACAGCCTTAGTTAGGTGGCCGCCAAGAGCTTCACCTTCATCATTTGAAACTACTATATGCAAATGAAGATATGGTTCATCATCTTTAGTTGATATATTACCCAACAAAGACAGTATTTCCATATTCTGATTAAAACAGTAACCACAATATTTCTTTTTCTTGAAGCTATAAAAACCTGCTTCAACAGACTGTGTAGCCCCTATTCCATTAACAGAAGCAGCTTTAATGTTTTCTTTTTTACACAAATCTGTAATAGAAGATATGATTTCTTCTCCGCGATTAAGTCTAAGAACTATTCTATTTCCTGATTTTCTATAATCCATTGTTCAACCTTTCGCAACTAGAAGTATAAAGCTATAATACAGCATAATAAGAAAAAGTACAACTCCTCATTTTATATTTTTTATATTCACAAAATTATATTTCAAACTTATTCTGTGAGTTCATTAATGCCTAAACTTTTAAAAGCACAGTTGATTTTATAGTTTACTCCCTTTGAAAAGCCATAGAAAGTAAAGGTTTCGCCTGAATTTGTATATATTTCAATACAAACAGAACCCCAGATTTCTTTTAATTGTTTTTCTTTAGAGAAAAACTTCTTGTAACCCTTAATGCTTTCTATAGGAATAAGCTGTTCCTTAGAATTATTAACTATTTTAAGGTATTTATCAGACTGATTAACATAAACTCTTGGAACTATTGTCAAAAATCTGATGGCAATTGTTATGAAATATAAGAAAAGTAAAACGAATACAGCAAAAGTCAATCTGGTAGCAATCACAGAAAAGCCAACCATCTTTACAATAAGAAGGAAACAAATTGCACAAGCTAATGGAATGAACAACATCCAGAACCAAACATCGAATGTTGTAGGATAAAATCTTTTCTCTAACGCTACATTTGTTTCCATTATACTTGTCCTTTAGTAAAACTATTATAGATATAATAACAATCTTAATTAAATTAGTCTAGATTATTATATTCTCTTTTTTAAACCGTCGCACAACCGTCGCATTTATAGTAGCGTCGATAGACGCACGAAACGGTGTACACCGTTTTAGGGAAAAGGGAGGAGGGGAAAAGGGAGGAGGGAAAAATCTGAAATACAAAAACTCGAAACATTGATTAATACAGTGATTCTCATATACTAAAACAATTCCATTTTCCTTAATTCCTATCCCCCTTTCCCTATTTTTTTAAGTTGGCATATTCTTTGCTATTGAAATATATCAAAATAATTTTAAAGTTTTTTCAGGAGGCAAAAAATGAACCTCACCCCTATGGGTAACAGAATCGTAGTTAAACCTGCTGAAGCAGAAACTAAAACTGCTTTCGGTATTATTATTCCAGACACCGCTTCAAAAGCTAAACCCAAAACTGGCACAGTTGTTTTTACTGGTAAAGGTTTAACTGACAAAAAGGGTAAATTAATCCCAATGCAAGTTAAACAAGGCGATAAAGTTTACTTTACCGAATGGTCTGGTTCAGAAATCATGTTAGATGGTGTTAAACACCTAATCATGAAAGAAGACGACGTCCTCGCCGTTGAATGATAGAGAATAGAGGATGGATTGCCACGCAATCTTCGATTGCTTGCAATGACGGTTATGGCAGAAAGTTTCAATAGCTAAAACAATCCCCTAATCCCTCCTCCCTATATTCTAACCCCTAAAAGCTTATAGCTTGTAGCTTAAAGCTAACTCAAACAAAGTCAATAAAATATTTACATATAGGAGATACAAAATTATGGCAGCTAAACAGCTAAAGTATGGTGAAAATGCTCGCAGAGCACTTGAAAAAGGTGTTGATACCGTTGCAAATGCAGTTCGTTCTACACTTGGTCCTAAGGGTTGCTATGCTATCCTTAACAAGAGTTTCGGTAGCCCAACTGTTACTAACGACGGCGTTATGATAGCAAAAGAAATCGAAGTTTCTGACCGCTTTGAAAATATGGGTGCTCAACTCGTAAAAGAAGTTGCTAGCAAAACCAATGATATAGCTGGTGACGGTACTACTACAGCTACAGTTCTTGCTCAGGCCATTGTTCAGGAAGGTTTTAAGAATACAGCAGCAGGCGCTACTCCTATTTATATTAAGCGTGGTATCGAAAAAGCTGTTGCAGCCGTTGTAAAGACTATCCACGAACAGTCAGTAAGAATCGACGACAAGAAAGAAAGCGTTGCACAGGTTGCAACTATTTCTGCTCGTGATAATGAAATTGGTAAAGTTATTGCCGAAGCTATGGATAAAGTTGGTAAAGACGGCGTTATCACAGTTGAAGAAGCTAAGAGCTTCGATACAACTCTTGATTTCGTTGAAGGTATGGAATTCGATAAAGGTTATGTAAGCCCATATATGGTTACTGACCCAGAAAGAATGGAAGCTGTTCTTGAAAATCCATATATCCTTATTACTGATAGCAAAATCAACAGCATTAAAGAAATTCTTCCAATACTTGAATCTGTTGTTCAGACTAGAAAGCCAATTCTCATCATCGCTGAAGACATCGAAGGCGAAGCTCTTGCTACATTAGTAGTTAACAAACTTCGTGGCACATTCAATTGTGTTGCAGTAAAAGCTCCAGCATTTGGCGACAGACGAAAAGCTATGCTTGAAGATATAGCTATTCTCACTGGTGGTCAGAAGATCAGTGCAGAAGTTGGTTTGAAGCTTGAAAATGCAACTCTTGAAAATCTTGGTACAGCCAAGAAAGTTGTAATCACAAAAGAATCTACAACTATCATCGAAGGTGCTGGTAAGGCTCATGATGTTCAGAACAGAATAGGTCAGATCAAGGCCGAAATCGAAAGAAGCACAAGCTCTTACGATAAAGAAAAACTCCAGGAAAGACTTGCTAAGCTTTCTGGCGGCGTTGCAGTAATCAAAGTTGGTGCTGCTACAGAAACTGCTATGAAAGAAAGAAAGACTAGAGTTGAAGATGCTTTGAGCGCTACTCGTGCAGCAGTTGAAGAAGGTGTTGTAGCAGGTGGTGGTGTTGCACTTCTTAATGCTATGGTTGGCTTAGACAATCTTAAAGTTACCGATGAAGAAAAGATCGGTGTTGAAATCGTAAGAAAAGCTCTCCAGAAACCAATACATTTCATTCTTACTAATGCTGGTCTTGAACCCGCAGTAATCATTGAAAAGATTAAAGCTTCTAAGAAGAATGGTTATGGTTATAACGTTCTTACTAATGAATATACTGATATGTTTGAAGCCGGTATCATAGACCCAGCTAAGGTTACTCGTTCAGCTCTCCAGAACGCTTCTTCAATAGCTTCAATTCTTATGACTACTGAAGTTCTTGTTGCAGACGTTCCAGAAGAAAATAAAGCTGCTCCAGCAATGGGCGGTATGGGCGGAATGAACGGCATGGGCGGCATGGGCATGCCCGGCATGATGTAATTCCTTAAAAAGATGCTCCCCAAATCTATGATTGGGGGAGCTGTCAGCCAAAAGCTGACTGAGGGGGCTGCAAAGCAAAGCTTTGCGGAACCGTTGTATTAGCGATGCATATAATAAACACGTCAAGAAAGGATAAACAAAAATGAATCTTAAACCATTAAACGATAGAGTTATTATCAAAGCTAAAGAAGCAGTAGAAGTTTCAAAAGGTGGAATCATTCTTCCAGATACCGCCAGTAAAGAAAAACCCGTTGAAGGCGTTGTAGTTGCTGTTGGTCCAGGCAAATTGAATGATGATGGTAAACGCACTCCATTAACAGTAAAAGCTGATGATAAAGTTATTTATTCTAAATATGCTGGTACTGAAATAAAGGTTGACGAAGAATCTTATCTTATCCTTCGCGAAGAAGACATTCTCGCTGTAGTTGCAGAATAATTAAAGAATTACATTCTTAAGGAGCTTACAATGTCTGCTAAAGAATTAAAATATTGGGAAGAAGCTAGAAAATCTCTAGAAAAAGGCGTTGATACCGTTGCAAACGCTGTTCGTGCTACTCTTGGTCCAAAGGGTTGCTATGCTATCCTCGACAAGAAATTTGGTAGCCCAACCGTTACTAATGACGGTGTAACAATTGCAAAAGAAATCGAAGTTACTGATAAATTTGAAAATATGGGCGCTCAGCTTGTAAAAGAAGTTGCAGCAAAAACCAACGATGTTGCCGGTGATGGTACTACTACAGCTACTGTTCTTGCTCAGGCTATAGTTCATGAAGGTTTCAAGAACGTTACTGCTGGTGCTAACCCAACATATGTTAAACGCGGTATTGAAAAAGCAGTTGCTGCTGTTGTTGAAGAAATCAAAAAACTTGCTCAAAAAGTTGATGACAATAAAGACAGCGTCGCACAAGTTGCAACTATCTCTGCAAGAGATAAAGAAATCGGTGATTTGATTGCTGAAGCTATGGATAAAGTTGGTAAAGATGGCGTTATCACTGTTGAAGAAGCTCAGAGCTTTGATACTCAGCTTGATTTCACTGATGGTATGGAATTTGACAAAGGTTACATCAGCCCTTATATGGTAACTGACCAGGAAAGAATGGAAGCTGTTCTTGAAAATCCTTACATTCTTATTACTGAAAACAAGATCAACAATCTTAAAGAATTACTTCCAATACTTGAAAAAGTTGTTCAGGTTAACAAACCTCTCCTTATCATCGCTGACGATATCGAAGGCGAAGCACTTGCAACTTTGGTAGTAAACAAACTCCGTGGCACATTCAACTGTGTTGCAGTAAAAGCTCCTGGTTTCGGCGACAGAAAGAAAGCAATGCTTGCTGATATAGCAGTTCTTACTGGTGGCGAATGCATTTCTAATGACCTTGGTATGAAATTAGAAAATGTTACTGTTAACCAGCTTGGTCAGGCTAAGAAAGTTGTTGTTGCAAAAGACCTTACTACTATAGTAGAAGGCTGCGGCGATACTAAGGCTCTTAAGAACAGAATTGGTCAAATCAAAGCAGAACTTGAACACAGCACTAGTTCTTACGATAAAGAAAAACTGCAGGAACGTCTTGCTAAGTTAGCAGGTGGCGTTGCAGTAATTAAAGTTGGTGCTGCTACTGAAACAGCTATGAAAGAAAGAAAAACCAGAGTTGAAGATGCTTTGAGTGCTACTCGTGCAGCAATCGAAGAAGGCGTTGTAGCAGGCGGTGGAGTTACTTATATCAATGCTCTTAAGATTCTTGAAAAACTAGAAAAAGAAGCTTCCGAAGAAGAAAAGATTGGTTACAGCATAGTAAGAAAAGCTCTCTATGCACCAATGACTATGATTCTTCACAATGCTGGTCTTGAACCTTCTGTTATAATCGAAAAAGTTAAAGAATCTAAAAAGGCTGGCTATGGCTATGACGTTGTAGCTGATGATTATACAGATATGTTTAAAGCTGGTATCATAGACCCAGCTAAAGTTACTCGTTCAGCTCTTCAGAATGCTGCTTCAATAGCTTCTATCCTTATGACTACTGAAGTTCTTGTTGCTGAAGCTCCTGAAAAAGAAGCAAAAGCTCCAGCAGTTCCAGACATGGATTACTAATCATAAGAAAGTTTCCTTATTCCCCCTTTTTAAGGGGGATTAAGGGGGATTAAAATTTTTACAGGTAATCAGAAATGTTATCTTGGTTTAAAAAGAGGAAAAATAAAATGACCAATAAACAACAAGAAACTTCAGAAAACATTCAGAATAAAGAAGCTGAAAATCTTGAAGAAAATCTTTCTGGTTCAACTAACGAAGAATCTACTGAAACTCAAAAAGATGATTCAACTTCCGAAGAAGAAAAGGAACCTGAAGTTAATCGAGAACAGGAATTGGCCAAAGAGCTAGAAAATACCAAACGTAGATATTTAACAGCCCTAGCAGATTATCAAAACCTTCAGAAACGAACAGCTAAAGTTCAAGCTGAATCAAGAGATCGTGGAGTCGCTGATTTTCTGAAAAAACTTCTTCCCGTAATAGATACTCTTGATAAAGCTATGGAAATGTGTTCCAAAAGCGAAATTGACAAAAAAGTCATGGACGGTCTCGAAATGTTCTCTATTCAATTCTCAGACATGCTTGCAAAAGAAGGTCTGAAAGAAATTGAAGCTATGGGGAAAAAATTCGACCCGAATTGTCAGGAAGCTATGATGAATCAGAGCATTCCAGACAAAGAAGATGATGAGGTAATCCAAGTTTTTGAAAAGGGTTACACGTTTAAAGATCAAGTTTTACGTTGTGCAAAAGTTGTTGTTAATAAAAAGTAAATTTCTAAAAGGAGATATAGAATATGTCAAAAATTATCGGTATTGACCTTGGTACTTCAAATTCAGCTGCTGCCGTTATTGAAGGCGGTAAGCCCGTTATTATTCCAAGCGCCGAAGGTAACTCCATCGGCGGCAAAGCTTTCCCAAGCGTAGTTGCATTCACTAAAGACGGTCAGAGACTTATTGGTGAACCAGCAAGACGTCAGGCTACTACAAACCCAGACAGAACCATCATTGCTGCTAAGAGAAAAATGGGTACAAAACATAAATACAACATTGATGGTAAAGAATACACTCCTCAAGAAATTTCAGCAGCTATTCTTCAGAAGATTAAAAGAGACGCAGAAGCTTTCTTGAATGATACAGTAACAGAAGCTGTTATTACTGTTCCTGCTTACTTCGATGATGCTCAGCGTCAAGCTACAAAAGATGCTGGTGCTATCGCTGGTTTAACAGTTAAGAGACTTGTTAATGAACCTACTGCTGCAGCACTTGCTTATGGTCTTGATCACAATCAGGGCGACAGAAAGATTCTAGTATTCGACCTTGGCGGCGGCACACTGGATGTTACTATTCTTGAATTGAGCAACGGCGTATTTGAAGTTCTTTCAACAAACGGCGATACTCAATTGGGCGGCACCGATATGGATAACCTCCTTATTAAATATATCGAAGGCGAATTCCAGAGAACAGACGGTATCGACCTTTCTAAAGATTCAATGGCTCATCAGCGTGTTAGAGAAGCTGCTGAAAAAGCTAAGATTGAATTGTCTACTACTACTCAGACCGACATCAACCTTCCATTCATTACAGCAACTGCTGAAGGTCCAAAACACTTGAACATCACTCTTACTCGTTCTAAACTTGAGCAGTTGGTTGAAGACGTTGTTGAAAGATGTAAAGCTCCTATTGATAACGCTCTTAATGATGCTGACCTCAAGAGAAGCGATATCGACCATATCGTAATGGTTGGTGGTCCTACTAGAATGCCAGTTATCCAGAAATTGTTGAAAGACCATTTCGGAAAAGAACCAGAACGTGGTGTAGACCCAATGGAATGTGTTGCAATGGGCGCTGCTACTCAGGCTGGTGTTCTTACTGGTGATGTAAAAGATATTCTTCTTCTCGACGTAACTCCTCTTTCTCTTGGTATTGAAACTCTTGGTGGTGTTATGACTACATTGATTCCACGTAACACTACTATTCCTACCAAGAAGAGTCAGGTATTCTCTACTGCTGCAGACAATCAGCCAGCAGTTTCTGTTCATGTTCTCCAAGGTGAACGTTCTATGGCTTCAGCCAACAAAACTCTTGGCCGCTTCGATTTAGTTGGTATTGCTCCAGCTCCTCGTGGTATTCCTCAGATTGAAGTTACTTTCGATATCGACGCCAATGGTATTGTTAACGTTTCTGCAAAAGACCTTGGCACTGGCAAAGAACAGAAGATTACTGTAACCAATGGTTCTGCTCTTAATAAGTCTGAAATAGACGAAATGATTAAGAAAGCAGAAGAATTTGCTAAAGAAGACGCTAAGATAAAAGAAAGCATCGAAACAAAGAATCAGGCTGAATCCTTCTCTTACCAGTTGGAAAAGACCTTGAAAGACCTCGGCGACAAAGTTCCTGCTGACGTTAAGAATGAAGTTCAGACAAAACTTGATGAACTCAAGACTGCTCTTCAGGGTAATGATGATGCTCTAATCAAATCTAAATTTGAAGAACTTCAGCAGACTGCTCAAAAGATTGGTCAGGTTCTCTATCAGCAACAAGGCGGAGCTGGTGCCCAGGGTGAACCTCAAGTAGATCCACAGGCTTATGCTCAAGCTGCTGGTGCTGCCAATGAAAGCCAGGCTTCTGCTGGCGGCAGCGATGACAATGTAGTTGACGCTGAATTCAAGAAAGCATGAGTTAAGATATAAGACCAAATACGGAGATATAAGACGTAAGATTATAAATGGATATGTAAGAATTCTATCTTAAATCTTAAATCTTAAATCTTATATCTTCTATCTTATATCTTAAATAACGGAGTAAACAAACAATGGCTGCCAAACGTGATTATTATGAAGTTCTTGGTGTTCCCAAGAATGCTAGCGATGCCGAAATAAAAAAAGCATTCCGCGGTCTCGCTCGTCAGTATCACCCTGACGTAAATAAAGCACCAGATGCTGTAGAAAAGTTTAAAGAAGTTAATGAAGCATATCAGGTTCTTTCAGACCCGCAAAAACGCTCTGCTTACGACCAGTTCGGTCACGCCGGTATAGATCCAAATGCCTTTGCTGGCGGTGGTGGTTTTGGCGGTGCAGGATTTGGCGGCTTTGGCGATATTTTTGGTGATATTTTCTCTGATTTCTTTGGAGGCGGTTCTTCTAGCCAAAGAAGAAACGGACCTAGACGAGGTGCAGATCTTAGATATGACCTTGATATAACCTTTGAAGAAGCTGTTTTCGGCTGTGAAAAAGAAATAAATGTTCAAAAATCAGTAGCCTGTACAACCTGTGCCGGCTCTGGAGCAGCTCCTGGAAGTAGCCGTAAACAGTGCCCGGTTTGTAAAGGACGCGGAACTGTTTCAATTTCTCAAGGATTCTTTACAATTCAGCAAACCTGTCACCAATGTCAAGGCGAAGGTGAAATAATAGATAAACCCTGTAAAACATGTAGTGGTACAGGTCGTTTAAAACAATCTTCTAAATTGAAAGTAAAAATACCTGCTGGCGTAGAAACAGGACAAAAGCTTAAACTCTCAGGAGAAGGAGAAGTTGGAGAAAAAGGCGGACCAAGCGGTAATCTTTATATCTTTATTACAGTAGGAAAACATGACTTCTTCGATAGAGTCGGAGATGACATAATTTGTGAAAAAGATATAACCTTCCCGTTAGCTGCATTAGGCGGAGAAATCGAAGTTCCAACATTAAAAGGTGTTGTTAAGATTAAGATTCCGGCTGGAACCCAAACAGGTAAAACTTTCAGACTTCGTGGTTATGGAGTTAAATCCTTCAGAAATGGTGAAGGCGACCAACTGGTAAAGATTTTTGTCAGAACCCCAACTGATTTAACAGCTAAACAACGTGAATTGTTAAAACAGTTAGCAGAAGAAGACCCAGAATCAAAAGCTACAGGTATAGGTTCTAGCAAAAGTTTCTTCGATAAGGTAAAACAAGCCCTCGGTGGCTAAATTACTGAACTAACAAAAATAAGCTTGGATAAAATCCAAGCTTATTTTTTGTGTGTCTATCTTCTATTACTACCACAAAAACGAACTACAATAATACCCATCTTCTTATTTCTCAATTTTCAATTTTCAATTCTCAATTCTCAATTCTCA
>JAFPZP010000060.1 GCA_017417215.1 Candidatus Rifleibacteriota bacterium
ACAGTTATGAGGAAATGTGGGCAAAAGTTAAAAAGGCAAACAAAGATGGTTTACCTCAAACAGCTTTAAAAGAGTTAGAACCAATTTATCAAAAAGCTATAAAAGAGAAAAACCAGTCACAGGCTGTTAAAGCTCTATGCAAAATGATTACCATGGAAGGCATTGTACAAGGTAATCTTCCAGAAGAACGTATTATTCGATTTGAAAAAGCGGTAGAAACTTCCGATAAAGAGATTCAACCTTTACTTAAAGTAGTTCTAGCCAAATGGTATTTCTATTACTACAACAGAAACCGCTATAAATTTCTTGATCGTACAAGAACCTCAGAAAGCACTGATTTAAATGATTTCAAGACCTGGGATTTACCACGACTCTTTGGTCACATTGGCAAATTATACGATTCCGCATTAGAAAACGAAAAAGAACTATCAGCTATTCCAATAAGCAAATTTGATGGTTTCTTAGTTAAAGGCGACTACCCAATAGAACTAAGAAACAATCTCTATGAATTTCTTGTTTATGAAGCTTTAAATTTTTACGGTCACGAAGACCAGAGCACCATCAAGCCCCAAATAGCTTTTGAAATAGATGCTGATTCAAAAGCTTTTGATTCTATCGATGAATTTATTAATTGGAAACCTGAAACCTTAGATTCCGATTCATGCAATTTCAAAGCCCTTAAGCTCTATCAAAGCCTTCTCTCTTTAAATAAAGCCAATAAAAATGAAAATGCGTTAATTTATAATAATATCGAAAGATTATGCTGGGCTTATAGAGTAGCTGTTGGAGCAGATAAAACCGATAGACTTATTTCCGCTTTAAAAAAGCTTTCTCATGAATATCCCAATAATCCCCATGTTGCTAGAGCAATCTACATAATTGCTGAAGAACACAAAAAAAATGAAGATTATGTTAAAGCAATAGATTATGCTGAAAACGCTTATCAGAAATGGCCTGAATCATACGGTGGGAAAAGAGCTTTTAACCTTATTCAAGCAATAAAAAGACCTAGCATTGAATACAGATCAGAAAAAGTAATTTCTACTAATACAAACAAATTCAAAGTAAGTTTTAGTAACTTAACTCATGCTTATTTCAGACTGATAAAAAGAGATGACGACGAAATACTTAATTCTGAACGAGATGGATATTATAATAACAGTGATGTCAAATCACTATTGTCTCTACAACCAGATTATTCATTTGACACAGAATTAAATCCAGAATCTGATTACAAAATTCACACAAAATTAGTTGATATTCCTAAAATAAAGAAAGGCTATTATTGGCTAATAGGTTCTGCAAATAAAGAATTTGATATAAATAACAATTCTATTTCTATTGATGCTATTATAGTTAGTGATTTAGCTGTCGTTTCAAAAAGTAAAGACGTAGATGGGAAGAATAAAGCCTTTATTCTTGATTCTATCACTGGTAAACCTATAGAAAATGCAGATGTAAAAATATATAATTTTGATTATAGAATAGATAAATATGAACTATTTACTACAGTAAAAACCGATAAAAATGGTATAGCTGAATATCAAGGCACTAATAGAAGTTTATTGTTATCTTGTAATTATAAAGATGATAAAATCTATTCTCCACTACCCCTAAACGGCAACTTCTTAAGATCATATCCTAACAGTAGAATTTATATCTTTACAGATAGAGCAATATATAGACCAGGGCAGACAGTATATTTCAAAGCAATATCAATATATCGCAATGAAGATTGCACTGATTATAGGGTCAATAGAAACGAAGAATTAGAAATAAGACTTTTAGACCCCAATCGCCAGATTGTAAACAAGTTAAATCTTAAAACAAATGAATTTGGCTCAGTCAAAGGCTCTTTTGTTATTCCAACCGATAGACTTACTGGTCAATATACAATTGGCTGTTCTCACCAGCAAAGAAGAATTAGAGTAGAAGAATACAAACGACCTAAATTTAAAGTCACTTTAGATAAACCCAAAGAATCATATAAACTTGATCAAAAAGTTAATTTGAAAGGTCATGCTCTTTCTTATGCCGGTGCAAATATTGATAACGCAGAAGTCAATTATAGAGTTGTAAGAAAAGTAATATTCCCATATTGGTGCTGGTGGATACGCCCTATTGAAAAGTCTCAGGAAATAGCTCATGCAACTGTAAAGACTAATGAAAATGGTGAATTTGAAGTTAGTTTTGTAGCTAAACCAGACCGTACAATAGAAGAATCAAGTAACCCCATTTTTACTTATACTGTAATTGCTGATGTCACTGACAACACAGGCGAAACAAGAAGCGCAAAACAAACCGTTAGAATAGGTTACACCGCAATTGAATTAACTATAGATTCTCCAAATCGATTTAATGCTGATAAAGAATATGAATTTTCTATAAACAGCAATACTCACGACGGGGAAAAAGTCTCTGCAGATGGTAAAATAAGAATATATGCCTTAAAACAGCCAGACCAACCAGAACGTTATTCTTATTCTATCTCAGATATTACAGATGATAATACTGCCATTAGGAATATGAAAGAAGGCAAAGTAGTCTTTGAAGAAAGATTTTCTACAGGCAGTGAAGGAACTTATAAAAAATCTATAAAACTTCCAGAAGGCATATATAGAATTAAGGCCGAAAGCGAAGATAGATACGGAAAAGAAGTTAAAGTAGAAAAAGACCTAATAGCCTTGTCATATACTTCCAAAAATATGACTGTAAAGCTTCCTTATATTTTTGAAATTACTTCCAAAAATTTAAAACCTGGTGATAATTTTGAAGCTTTTTGGGCTACAGGCTATAATCAGGGACCAGCTTATATAGAAATATGTCACAGAAACATTCCACTTATTTCATACTGGACTGGGAACGATAAAAATAAACATTTTATTTCTTTCCCAATTACTGAAGAAATGCGTGGCGGTTTCTTTGTAAAAGTCTTCCAGGTAAAAGAAAACAAATATTACGGAGAAGAAAAGTACATTAATGTTAATTGGTCTAACAAAGACCTTAATCTCAAACTTGTTCATTTTACTTCTAAAATGGAACCTGGTTCAAAAGAAAGCTGGAAAATTGAAATTTCTGGAGAAGATGCTGAAGCCAAAAGCATAGAAATGCTAGCAGCTATGTATGATGCCAGCCTTGATGCTTTTGCAGTCAATTCCTGGGAAAAAATAAACGTTTTCTACACTGACAGAAATGAAATACTAAGTAGATTCTCGAATTATCCTATTAGATTGAGAAATTGGAGAGATAATTTCAAGTCAAAATATCAAAGTGTAGATTCTCCGCGTTTCCCAGAATTTCCTAACGATATAGTAACTGATTATTATGGCTATGGTTATCCGCAAACCAAAGGAGTAATGATAAAAGCAGCTAGAGCTCCTAGTATTGAACCAATGAGAAACTATAATACAGCAGTTGCTGTTGATTCGAAAAGTGCAACCCAAGAGCTAACTGCCAATTCTTTTGTGGCAGCTCCAAAAAGAATATCCAGACCACCTTCCAAAGATTCTGCAAAAGAAGATTCTTCAAGTTCAAGTGGTTCTTCAAGTAACAATACGCCTGAAATTAACCTTACAAATGTAAAAGCTAGAACAAATCTTAATGAAACAGCCTTTTTCATGCCACAGCTTATACTAAATGACAAAGGCATTGTTACTATAGATTTTGATATGCCAGAAGCTCTTACCACATGGAAATTTATGGGCTTTGCTCATGGGAAAGAGCTACAAAGCGGTATCTTAACTCAGGAAGTCATTACGCAGAAAGAACTGATGATTCAGCCCAATGCCCCAAGATTCCTTAGAGAAGGCGATAAAATTGCCTTTACTGTTAAGGTTACAAATCTTAGCGACAAGGAACAAAAAGGCTCGGTAGCCTTAGAATTATTCGATGCTGTTACAGACGAAAGCCGAAATGCTGAATTTAAGAATAACGAAAACAAAAAATCCTTCGTTATTCCTGCAAAACAGTCTAGAGGTTTCAGTTGGCTATTAGATGTTCCTTACAAACCCGGATTTGTTAAATATAAAGCCGTCGGCGCTACAAATACCAATTCAGACGGTGAAGAAGGTCTATTGCCAATTCTTTCTTCAAGAATACTTGTTACAGAATCTCTGCCTCTTCCAATAAGAGGTCCTGAAACCAAGAACTTCAAATTTGAAAAATTGATTAAATCAAGTGGTTCTAAAACCTTAGAACACAAGGCTCTAACCGTTGAAGTTACATCAAATCCTACCTGGTATGCAATTCAAGCCCTACCCTATCTCATCGAATATCCTTTTGAATGTTCAGAACAATTATTCAATAGAATCTATGCTAACAAGCTTGCCGCTCATATAGCAAATTCAGACCCCAAGATTCGAAGAGTTTTTGATATCTGGAGAAAAGATGAGCTTTACAACAAGGGTACTGCTTTAATGTCAAATTTAGAAAAGAATCAGCATCTTAAATCTGTTACATTAATGGAAACACCTTGGGTTCTAGACGCAAAGAACGAAAATGAACAAAAACATCATATAGGCGTTCTTTTTGAAGATTCAAGACTTAAGAGAGAAATAGAAGAAGCCACAAGAAAACTTAAAGAAAGACAACTGTCTAATGGTGCTTTCCCTTGGTTCCCAGGCGGCAATCCCAGCACATTTATTACCAATTACATTATGACTGGTTACGGTCGTTTAAGGAACTTAGGTGTAGAAATTGATCTGCTAATCGCCTTAAAATGTGCTGATTACGTGGATAATGAAATAAATAGAATATATAATGAAATTATTAAATATGATCCTGATTACGAAAAGAATAATCATGTCAATTCTTTCATAGCTTTCTATTTATATGGTCGCTCTTTCTTCCTAAAAGATAGACCTATTCCTAGTTATTGCAGAGCTGCTGTAGATTACTTCATCAAGCAGGCAAAAATGTTCTGGCTGCAGGTACCTTATCGCATGAGTCAGGCTCATCTTGCCCTTGGTTTAAAACGTTTCGGAGATAATGAAATCCCCAATAAGATTGTAAAAAGCATAAAAGAACGAAGTGTTACAAATGAAGAAATGGGTCGTTTCTGGCGTGAAAAAGAAATCGGCTATTCTTGGAACAGAGCTGATATTGAAACTCAGGCAATGATGATTGAAATGTTCTCCGAAATTACCAATGACGAAGAAGCTGTTGAAGAATGTAAGATATGGTTGTTGAAACAGAAACAGACCCAGTGCTGGAAATCTACAAAAGCAACTGCTGACGCTGTTTATTCTCTGATTCTTCGAGGTTGTGACCTTCTAGCTTCAGACAAACTAGTTACAATTTATCTTGATAATAAAGAAGTTAAGCAAGAAAAAGTTGAAGCTGGTACAGGCTACTATCAGAAGATTTATTCTGGTGCTGAAGTTAAACCTCAGATGGGTAATATTCAGCTTAAAAAGGAAGACAAAGGCGTTGCCTGGGGTGCTGTACACTGGCAGTATATTGAAGACATGTCAAAAGTTACGCCTTTTGAAAACAATTTAAAGCTGAAAAAGACTTTATTTGTTAAGAAAAATACTGTAAAAGGTCCTGAAATATCACCTGTAAAAGATGGCAAGCTTAGAGTCGGAGATTTAGTTGTAGTTCGAATTGAACTTAGAACTGACCGTGACTTAGAGTTTGTACACATGAAAGACCAGCGCGGCAGCGGTATGGAACCAGTCAATGTATTATCAAGATTTAAATGGCAAGATGGACTTGGTTACTATGAATCAACCAAAGATACTGCATCCCATTTCTTTATTGATTATCTACCCAAAGGTACATACGTATTTGAATATGAAATTCGTGTACAACTGGCTGGTCAGTATCAGACAGGTATAGCAGAAATAATGTGCATGTATGCTCCGGAATTCAATTCTCACTCCGAATCATTCATGCTCAATGTTGTATCTCAAGAATAATACTTTTATAATCTGGTAAAAATCTTTTTTACCAGATTATAGAATTTTTTAATGATATTATGTAAAATTATATTAATCTCATAAAAAACTTTTTTAAAAAAGTTAAGTATAATTAGTATAAACTTATTTGGGAGATGTTTATGAAAAAATCCTTTTTATTATTGATGCTCGTAATTGGTTTATGCACATCTACGGCTTATTCTCAGACTTTTGCTCCTAATCAAAAAACAGATGACGAAGTTGATTCTGGTGCAGCTTCTTATGAAGCAAGTCTTTTAGGCGATACTAAGACAGAAACTACTACTAGTACCGCTACAGCAACCGAAACAAAAACTGAAACCAAAACAGAAACTGAAACCAAAACTGATACCGAAACTAAAACTGTAACTTCAACTTCTACTTCTACAAGCACTTCTACTTCAACCACAGCAAGTTCTTCTAGTAGTAACAGTGATACCAACCCATTTGCTGATGACAAAGATATCGCTGCTACTAATACTGTTGAAAACCCATCAATTGCAGATTTAGATACTGCCAAATTGTGTGGTATTGAAAAAATCGAAGAAGGTTATCCAAAAGACGGAACAATTACTGGTGTTGAAGGCAGCAGCCTTAGATTGAGAAGTTGGCCATGGGGTAATGTATTAGGCAATTACGGTAATGGCACAAGCGTTAAAGTTCTCGGTTCTTCTGGTGAATTCTATCTTGTAGAAATAGATGGAACCCAGGGTTACATGCATAAAAACTATATTTCAACTCCAGACAAAGCTGGTTCTGGTGTAGAACCATACTATCCTGGTGATACAAGAAGCGGTGGTTCTTTAAGCAAAGAAGACGGTGTTAAAGCATCTAAAGACGGCGCCGAAGGCAAAACTCCAGCAGTTTCTGGCGGAACTCCAGGCACTGTAACAATCAGTGGCGACAAAGTTGTATTAGACGTTCCAAAGAATTATCAAGGTACAGTTAACACTCCAGCTCCTTGGTCTTCTTGTGGTCCAACTTCATTATCTATGATTCTTGGCTTCTACGGAAAAGGTGATCCAACTGTTACAGTTACAGACCTTTATAAGATCAGTGGTTGTACAAAAGAAAACGGTACTGGTCACGATGGTTTGGCAAGAGCTGCTAAACAGTATGGTATGAGCAACGCTCAGTGGCATTACTCAGTAAATCAAGATTTCTGTAGACAAAAACTTAAAGAAGGCAAACCTTTGCTTTGCCATGTTAAAGGTCACTATGTAGTTATGAAAGGTATGGATGCCAACGGTAATGTAATTCTTAACGACCCAGCTTGGAAGGGTGTTGAAAGAACTATGAGTTGGTCAGACTTCGTAGCTTGGTGGAAACAATCAAATGCTCCAATGTCTTGTATGTCTTGCTAAAATATAGTATTCTAAATTAAGATAATTAAAATAAACATTGGAGTTCTTGAATGAGAAAACTATTTTTTGCAGCATTATTCGGTATAATGCTTTCTTCTGGAGAAATTATGGCAGATAACGTTAAGCAACCTTTAAATGAAAATGGTTTGTATATTAAGGGTGTATGTAAAGCTATTGCCAGTTCTCCAGATGGATATGTTTATGTTTTAACTAGAGACAAACGTCTAATTCGTATTGATTATGACGGTGATCAAAAGGAAATAGCTATTCCTTTCAACAAAGAAATAAAATCAGAAGATGATTATTTCTGCGATATGGCTGTAGATACCAAAACAGCTTATTTCTGCGGTTATAATTATTCCTCTATTCTAGCTCTTGATGTTAATAATCCTAAAGAACTCAAAGCTATGAACTTATCATATGAAAATAAACCTATTAATCCTATGATAATTTCAAGAAATATTGACGGCTGGTGTTTAAAGGATTTTGATTTCAGAACTTTCAAAGTTGATAAAAAAGGCCAAATGACATTACTTCCTGATTCTACAGAAGTTGTGTTAGACAAGAAATGTCAATCCGTTATAGTTGAACAGCCTGTATTTACAGAAGAAGGGAAAACTATTTTCCCAAAGAAAGTTTTCAAAGAAGACAAAAGTGTAAGATGGGTTGCTCCAGAAGCTGAAGCCCCCAAACAGGTTACATCTATCGAATATCTTGGATTTGATATTGATCGTTCATTAGACGTATATCTAGTAAAAGCAGCTAGTGGTGAATTAGATACTGAAGTTACTATTTATGCAGTTAATAATACTAACAATAGTATTGTTTCTAAAAAAGTAATTCCAAATAGCTCTTTAAATTTCATTATGAGATATTGTAAGTTAACTACTGATGGTTCAATAATTGCTGTTTATGCTGACCCACAGAATCCTGACGAACAATTTATCTTAAAGAAATTTGAATTGAAAGGTATTGAACCACCAAATAAAGGATAATTCTTAATCTCTCCCCTCTCTCAATAAAAGAAAAGCACCAAGTTTTTAATTTGGTGCTTTTTTCTTACTTATAAATCTCAAATTATAATAAATGAATTAAGCCTTTATATTTTTCCGACATTTTATGGCTAAAATAAAGAACCACACGACTATCCGCGTGGCTCTCTTACTTCAAAATTAAACTTACTATCGCTCTATAAGCTCTACTGCTCTGCGCTCTGCGCTCTCTGCTCTCTTCCCTCTCTTGCTCTCTCTTGCTCTCTGCTCTCTTCTATCTTATATCTTATATCTTATATCTCATTCATCATTACCAACAGTAGCTGTAGCTATAGATTTTTTACGATTCTTAACCCTTCTGCCAAAACCGAGTAAAACTCTGAATGTAGCCATAAATAAGCCATAAAAAGCAAAACCCCAGGTGGCAAAGAAAAGAGTTATCGGAGGATTGATTACGAAAGCAATTATAACAAAAAGAACACCAAAAATTCGCTTTTTACTGGTTTTAGGAGTCTTTTTCATTGCCGGATATTCAATTTTGCTTACCATTAAGAATGCTGTAACAACCATAATGATAGCAACAACAAACGAAGGTATATGCATATAACTGAAATATAGCATTTCAAAAATAACCATTGTAACTAAGATTCCTGCACCACCAGGAATAGGCATACCTTCAAATACATCTTTGTGAGAATGAGGAGTAACATTAAAGCGAGCTAATCTTATAGCACCGCATAAAACAAATATTACTGAAACAAACATTCCCAAAATACTGGCTTCATCTTTAAAATGGAGAGTATAAACCAAGAATGCAGGAGCTACCCCAAAACTAACTAAGTCACATAAAGAATCTAATTCTCCGCCAAATTGTGATTCAACAGAAGTCAGTCTAGCTAGTCTTCCATCAAGAATATCAAAAATATTAGCAATTAGAATAAGCCAGCTGGCCGCCAGGAATTCACCATGTGACGCCATTAAAATAGACATGAATCCACAAACAAGATTCATTGAAGTGCAGGAATTAGGTATAATTGAAAGATGCTTTCTTAAGGCTTTTTTCCTACGTTCTTTGGGGTTCAAAGAAGCATCTGTCTTAGTTTCTGATTCAGAGACATTTGTTTTCTTTATAAAATTTTCAGTTGAATCAGGATTTGCTTGAGTTCCTTCGTTTATTATTTCATCATTATCGAAATAGTTATTATTGTTGTTTGTTTCCATCTTTATCTTCTAGCTATTACAGTAGAAGCTCCCGTAACTTTTTGACCTATTTTCACATCAATCTTTGCATCTAATGGCATAAAGATTTCTGTTCTAGAACCAAATCTAATTAATCCGAAACGTTCTCCTAATTGAGTTTCATCACCAGGATTCTTCCAGCATATTATTCTTCTGGCAATTAAACCAGCTATCTGTTTAACAAGAACTCTGTAACCGTCAGGACTTTCAATTCCAACTGAATTCTGTTCATTATCTGTAGAAGCTTTTGGTTCAAAAGCTGCCATGAATTTCCCAGGTGCATATTGTCTGTATGCTATTTTCCCTTTAATTGGAGAACGATTAATATGGACATCAAATATAGATAAGAAAATAGTAACACGCTTTGCTGGACCATCAATAAATGGAGCGTGTTCTACAGAATCAATTCCAATGACTCTGCCATCAGCAGGTGAAACAATCAAACCTTCACCTTCAGGAATCTTACGTTCAGGATCTCTAAAGAAATAAAGAGTAAAACCTGTAAGAAGATAGAAAAGCCTACCAATCCATTTATTAATATATGAAGTACAAATTCCCAAAGCCAAAAAGACTCCTGCAAATTTAAACCCCTCTTTATGAATTGGACTTCTCATAGAACGTTTCTCCTTACCTATATGTTAAACAGTATTATAATTCCAAGTTTAATATGATGTCAATCCTACCCCGAATAAAAATGCTTAAATCATAAGATTTATAATTACTTATTATTCGGCATCATAGCGTCAAGAATCTTACCCCAGTCAGTAAGAGTAAGAAACTTCAAATGATAATACTCATTAGCCGGCAAGATGCCATTATAATAAGCATTGTAAACATCTTTTTCAGGGAATGTAATAGAAATTCCATTCGCATTTTTTAAGGAATCAGAATACTTACTGTATTTAACCATGGAATCAAAGGCATCAGATAAAGCATCGCTTTCTATTTTTACATTCAATAAAACATTATAGCTTTCTTTGACTAACTGTTTTAAGTCCACAAATTCCTTAAATGCTGAAAAACTCTGTATGACATCACCGCTAACTTCTTCACCGTCATTAGTTGTTTTTAAAGTTCTTATATTATAAATAAGCGGTGCATAAGTATTTATATTTTTATAAATAGCTTCGAAATAGTTTTTACAGCAGCTTACATAATTTGGAACAACAGAATTATCTATCAGACTGATTCCTGTATCTATAACATTAGGCTGATTTACATATTTATCGGAATACAGCTTACAAATCAGCTCGGCTCTATCAAAAGCTGTCGTATTGTTTATGTTTCTTTCTGATATTTCCTTAAAGAAATCATTATAAGGTATACCCTCTGCTGGCATCAAAGCCTGTGAGAATACAGTATATTCAGCTAAATTGCTAAATTCATATGCAGTTTCTATACAGCCCATATTACAAGCGTCGAGAACAATCATATCAAACTTTCTATTTGAAGCATTAAGTTGATTGAAAGCCAATTCAATGCCAGAAGCTATATTCAAGACTGTGCCTGTTGCTACTGATGTGACATCATTCATAAATACAGCTCTATTAGAGGCAAGTATTCTTTCATGATCTCTCCACCCTCCTCCATGAGAGCTTAGAATCAGCGAATAACCTTTTGCTGGATATTCTCTAACAGACAACTCGATGAATTTTTCTATAGCTAAGGCATTTGTGGAATCAACGTCACCTATCTCATATAGTAATTTCAGCTTATTGCCATCAAGTCTGTATGCTGCTCCTCCAGCTTTATTTAATAGAGGTAAGGAATGGGAAGTATCGAAAGCTATTAAAACTTCTGTATTTGAGGGCAAACCAGCTTTGGCAATACTATTTATTGTGTTTTCCATGAATATTCCTAAATCATTGTCTCCAGCAAAATAAAAAAGGAAAACATGTTCTTTAGGATAAGCTCCGGAACCACCATCATTTAAAGATGATGCCATAGCAGTATAAGTATCTTTTATTAATGGAACTTCTGATAAAGGAGTATTTACTAATAATTCAGGATTTTTTTCGATAACTTCAGCAATAGCATCAACAGTGGTTTGGATATATTTATCTTCTATAAACTCAGGTTTAACTCTTTTGCCGTATCTGTCTCTGAGAGTTCTGGCAATATAAGAACGAGCAGTAGAATAAATATTTATTGTAACATTGATTTCGCCTGACAAACCAGTTGAAGAAGCTCCCATCCATTCAAAAGCAATATTTTTATTAGAGCTATTCTGACAAAAAATAACGACCTGCTCTCTAGGCTCCATTTCAGAAAAAGAAAACTCACCATTTGCGCTAATGCTAGCAACATTAACATTATCGTCTTGAATACTCAGATTAAAAACTGATAAATCTCTAAATTGGTAATCATTATTCCCACATAAAGAGGTTGGGAATTTAATATTGTTAAGTTTAACCTTGCCGTAAAGTCTTAATGTATCTGTTTTTTCTTCAGGGAAAACAGCTGAACCGTGATGATGGTGACAACCTGTCAGTATTATTGAAAATATGAAAAAAAACAGAAGTAAAAAAAACTTCAAAAAGCTGTTATTGCGAGGCACTGAAAATGTCATGGCAATACTGCTTTTTGAAGTTTTCATTCCTAATTCCTAACTCCTAACTCCTCATTCCTCATTCGAGGTGAGTGAGTCCACCCATGTATGGTTGCAAAACGTCAGGAATATAGATTCTTCCGCCTTCGTCCTGATAGTTTTCTAATATGGCAAGCCAAGTTCTACCAATAGCAAGACCGGAACCATTCAATGTATGAACAAGATTAGTCTTGGCTTTTGCTTCAGAACCTTTGTAGCGAATACCAGCACGACGAGCCTGGAAATCTTCAAAGTTACTGCAAGAGCTGATTTCTCTATACATCTTCTGAGATGGCAACCATACTTCTAAGTCGAAAGTCTTTGCTGCAGAGAAGCCCATATCCATAGAAGACAAGCATACAACACGATATGGCAGACCAAGAAGTCTTAATATATCTTCAGCGTCATCACGCAAAAGTTCTAATTCTTTATAAGAATCTTCTGGTTTTGTGAATTTAACCAGTTCTACCTTATCAAACTGGTGCTGACGAATCATTCCGCGAGTATCTTTACCATAGCTGCCGGCTTCACTTCTGAAACAAGGAGTATAAGCAGTAAGCTTTATTGGAAGGTCACTTTCTTTAAGTATTTCTTGAGCATAATAGTTAGTAACAGGAACTTCAGCAGTTGGAATCAGCCAATAATCATAGCCTTCAAGTTTAAAGAGGTCTTCTTTGAATTTTGGCAATTGACCAGTGCCTTTAAGAGATGATGAATTAACTATTACAGGAGGTTCAACTTCTCTGTATCCATGCTTCTGAGTATGAGTATCAAGCATGAAGTTCATGATAGCACGTTCCATACGAGCACCATTACCGGTAAGAATAGAGAATCTTGCACCAGAAATCTTTGCAGCTCTGTCAAAATCTAATATTCCAAGATTGGCACCAAGGTCAACATGGTCTTTAACTTCAAAACCGTATTCCTTTGGTGTGCCCCATCTCTTAACTTCAACATTAGATTTATCGTCAAAACCTAATGGAACTGATTCGTGAGGAGCATTTGGAATATTCATAAGAAGTTCAGTAAACTGAGAATCCTGTTCTTCCAAAGCTTTTTCTAATTCTTTAATCTTGTTGCTCATCTGCTTCATACCAGCAAATAAGTCTTCACAAGGTTCTTTAGCTGCTTTTTTGCGAGCTATTTCTTTGTTGGCTGTATTTCTTTCAGCCTGAAGTTTTTCAACTTCAGCAATCATTTCACGGCGTTTCTTGTCTAAATCTTCTAATGGAAGAATTTTTTCAACAACAGCTTCTGAAGCATGTTCAAGAAGAATAGCCATCTTTTTTACTGGTTCTTCTGGGTTACCGTTTTTTTCTAATATTGCTTTATTTGTTGGGTGATCGAAAGCAGCAAGTCCGCGTTTAATCATAGCGGCTTTAAATAATTCAGGATTAGAACGAATCCATTTAATATCTAGCATAAAGGGTATATGCCTCCATAAAAAAATAAGAGTAAAATTTTTCGCGTAAAATTTTACTCTTATTGCCTTTTCAAATCAATAGTTTAGGTTAATTTTTTTTTGTATTGTTTTTGATTTAAAAATCTCCCTGTCATGCATAATATGCATGACATCCCTCTTTAAAAAAGAGGGTATTTATAAGAATAGTCTGGCTTATATCTTATATCTTATATCTTATAGCTTAAGTCTTTTTCTTAAAGTAGCTGTCTCATATGTGAATCAATATTAGCCTTATATCGTTTGTAAGACTTTAATGATGAAGCAACAATCTGAATGCTTCGTCTCATTTTATCCGGTGAAACAACAAGAGCTATTCTAACTTCATTTTTACCAAGATCCGGGTCTAGATAAAAATTCTTGGCAGGTGTCAAAGCTACTGTTTCACCACTCATATTAAAGTGTTCAAGAGTATAGTGACAGAATTCATTTACATCATCTAATTCAGGGAATTTTATCATTACATAAAAAGCGCCCTTAGGTCTTGAAACAATAGTATGAGGCAGATATTTATGAATAGCTTCCATAGTAGCGTCGAGACGTTCCTTATAAATATTTCTAAAATCTTCAATATATTCCGGTCGCCACATTGCAGCATCATAGCAGTTTGCTACGCCATATTGCATCATATCGGATATACAAGCTACAGTGTGGGCATTAACCAGTGCTATAGTGTTAACTATCGGCTGTAAAGAAATAACAAAACCTATTCTTGAACCGCATAATGAGAAAGTTTTGCTTGCAGAATCTACAACAATCATTCTATTTATAAGCATTTCGTTCAACTCGTCATCATGCAAATCAATTTGCAAAACACTGACTGCTTCTTCATCACCTAATATCATTTCACGATAAACTTCATCGCTAATCAGATAAATATCATGTTCAATACAGATTCTAGCAAGTCTTTCCAATTCTTCATAACTCATGATTCTTCCAGAAGGATTATTTGGAGTATTTATAAGAATTGCTTTGGTTTTATCTGTAATATAGCTTTCAATTACATCAGTATCCGGAAGAGCAAAATTATTTTCTGCTTGGGTAGGAATAGATTTAAGAACTCCACCGGCTATTGCTAAAAAACCTTGGTATGGAGAGAAAAATGGGTCAAATGTTATTACTTCATCGCCAGGATTACAGATAGTTAAAAATATATTGCTCAAACAGTGAGAAGCACCAGCACAAACAAGAATATTTTCTGTATCTATAACAAGATGGTCTACGCCCCGTCTATCAAAATAACTGTTTAAATAACGGGCATAGGTTTCTCTCAAATATGTTTCACCATTATAAGGAGTATAATTAATCTGTCTTGATTCAACTTTTTTAATTATTCCATCAACGAATTCAGGAATACAAGGAATATCAGGCTGACCGATATTAAGCTCATAAACAGTTTTACCCTGAGCAAGCAATTCTTTGGCAATAGCCATCATCTGTCGAATTGAGCTTGGTTTTAAAAGCTTGGAACGTTCAGCATATTTAGGTTCTATCATATTAACTACCTCCCCACCGTTATGTAAGTATTCTAAGTTATTTTATCAATTTGAGCAAGATTATTTATATCACTAAGATTTTTGCTATAAAAAACTTGTAATTCTAAAAAAAATAAATAAATTAAATATGAATATTAATTATTCTATCTTATAAAATCGGTACAATAATGAAAAAGACAGGTTTAATTAGCACAAAATTAAATCCTATTTTGTTTATTATAATTCTTATAGGATTAATAGTTGTTTCAGGAACATTATTAAACGCTGAAAACACAGAAGCGGACAATTATTTTCAACAATGTCCTGAAGTAACCCATCTCAGTAACAAAAGCATAGAAGTCAGATGGAATTGTTTTCCCGATTCAGATGAAACCACTCATTATCAGGTCATGTTGAACCATACTTATTATGCTTTCTCAACAAAGAACAGAAAACAAGTCTGTAATTATCTTACTCCTGCATCAGATATAGAAGTTAGAGTTGTAACTTTTCATAAAGGTGAGTTCAGAGGAATATCAAGTATAACCCAAATACTTATGAGAACTGAACCTCCTGTATTTGCTGTTACAGATATAGCTACAGCTTCATTTAATATTACATGGTCAGGAGTACAAACAGCTACTTCATATAATGTTTATAACGATACAAAACTAATAGGTTCCAAAAGTGAATCAGGAACAGACAATAAACTATTATTAAGCGGGTTCGAACCTGGTGAACTGCTGAAAATATCAATGACAGCAGTAAATCCTTCTGGTGAATCTCCCAAGTCTGAAGTTAAAGAAGTTCAGTTGCTTCCAGTTGCTTCTTTAACAATGACCATTCCAAATAAATCGATCACATCTACTTCATTCAAGGTAAAATGGACAAAACAACCTTACGCTACAGGTTACAGAATACTTATCAATGAAGAGTCTTTTGCTACAGTAGATGCTGATACTGAGGAGTTTGAGGTTACTGGGCTGACTGCGGGAACCTCAGTCAGTGTAAAAATTGCTGTAATGAATTCTTCTGGGGAAGATCCAATAGATGAAGCTATAATAGTTCAATTAAAACCTGACGCCCCTATCTTGACTGCTACAGATATTTCTTCTTATTCATGCACACTGACATGGTCTGTAGCCAATGGTGCAAACAATTACAAGATATTTGAAAACGGTGACAATGCCATTTTTAATGTTCCTTCCACTATAACAAATGTAACAATAACCGAAAATGTTATTCCTGGAGAAACATTTCACTACAAAGTAAGAGCTGTTAATGATATTGGTGAATCTGAAGACTCAAATATAGTTGAAGTCACCTATCTGCCAAGCACAGCAACGACAGAACCCGATAATAACACTGCTCCAGCACCTGTTAATTCAAACAGATTGCTTTCATCTAGCTTTAGCATTCCTAAAGCCCATTTTTCTGATGCCCTCAAACAAAAACAAGTCGTAGCAGTATATTTCCCTGACGATTTAAAAGGAGCAGAACTGGATTTAGAAGTTGAATATCTGGAAATGCTAGCAGAAGCCCCTGAACTGCAAGACATAAGATTCTATGCAATATTTAACAACGAAATAATTAAAAGAGATAAGCTTCCTGAAAACCTAAGATTTAAAAGAGCCAGAGCTAGTGATAAAATAGTTATTCCAGGTAAAATCCCAGTTGTAAGGTTTTATGGAGAAGGTGGAATATTAAGAAGCGAAATACTGATTTCTATTCCGATTATGACACCTACAGACGTTTATAAAGCATTACCTGAAGCGATGGAAAAAAGAAGCAAAGTAACCCATCTCTATCACGAATAACAAAAAAGAGGCTTAATAAATAAGCCTCTTTTTTTGTTTATTATATTATTTTTTTTCTTCAATTCCGCGGCAGATATTATAATCAGGACAAGTTCCTTCTATTGTTCTGCATTCCAAAAGCCCCTGCCCTTTTCCGGCACAAGCCATAATCATACCAGTTGAACGGCGTGATTTGCGGTTTAGTTCTATTTTTTTATTTCTAAGTTCAACAACTTGTTCATCTGTAAGTGTTGCTGGATTAATCATTTTAAGACTCCTTTTGTCTTATGCAATTTATTGTTAGCAAGAATAAACGATTATTAACTAAATTTCAAGTTAATTTATACAAATCCATAAAGTATAATGAATTTATATAATCTACTAGAGCAGATTCAACAGGTTCTGAAGTTTCGCGCAGCGTTCAGATTCATCTTTGCAGTTTTCCATAAGCTCATTAATCTTGATAAGCAGTTCAGCCTTAAGATTGTGTGAGTCTCTGGTAAGTGATGAGTAAGCTGGTGCAGAAGAACGAACAAGAACATATTTAACCTTATCGGGTTTCTTACTAAGCTCAACATCACCAACTTTAACGAACTGAAGAAGGTCGTATTCTTCACCCATTTTTGGGGCTATAGCCTTGAAACCACGTTCTTCTTTAATAAGTTTAACTAATGCCTCTGAAGACTCTGGTTCACCATGAGTAACGAATATATTTCGAGGTTCTTCTTCTACAGCTTTAAGCCATTTCATCAGACCATTCTGGTCAGCATGACCGCTATATCCATAAATAGACTCAACTTTGGCACCGACGTTTATTTCTTCGCCAAATATTCTGACTTTCTTAGCACCTTCGCTGATTAAACGGCCTAAGGTTCCCTCTGCCTGATAACCTACGAAAACTATAGTGTTTTTTGGGTCCCAAAGATTATGTTTTAAATGGTGTTTAATACGACCCGCATCACACATACCGCTAGCAGACATAATAACAATATTATCTTTTTCGTTAAGAAGCTTAGATTCATCTACGGAATTTGTGAAATGAAAATCAGGATGGTCAAACAAACCTCCCATCTGCTTCATGACGTTTGTAGCATCTTCATCATACATGTCTGGGTATTTTAAGAATACCTGAGTAATTTCCTTTGCAAGCGGAGAATCAACATAGACAGGTATTCTAGATATTTTATTACGTTTCTTAAGAATAAGAATATCGTGAAGCAAATCCTGAGTTCTTTCTAATGAAAAAGCTGGAATAATAATTTTTCCACCGCGTTTTTCAGCATCTGCAAAGACTTCCGCAATCTTATTCAATCTCTGCTCTTTTGTTACGATATCTCTGTTCCTGTCACCGTAAGTAGATTCTATAAGCAGAAAATCCATCGCCTTAATACGGTCAGGGTCATTGATAATCGGGTGGTCATCTTCACCCAAGTCTCCTGAAAAGACTATTTTTCTAGTTTCATTGCCTTCTTTTACGTTTATTTCAATAAAAGAAGAGCCTAATACGTGCCCCGCATTATGGAAAGTGACATCGATATTTTTTGCAGGAGCAAAAGCTCTATAGCGTTCTATGCCTCTCAATAGACTAATTGCATTATCAGCATCTATTTCATCATAAATTGGTGTAACAGGTGGAATTCCTTTACGTTCGTTGCGCTTGTTCAACTGAAAGACTTCAACTTCTTGTATTCGCGCAGAATCTGGAAGTAGGTATTTAAGCAAATCTACAGTAGGAAGAGTTGCATAAATCATTCCATGAAAGCCTTTTTTAACCAGTTTTGGCAACAAACCCGTATGGTCTATATGGGCATGAGTTATAAGAACAAAATCTATTGAGGCCGGGTCGAAAGCAAATTCTTTATAGTTGTTTTCTTTCAAAGTTTTATTACCTTGAAACATTCCGCAGTCTACAAGAAACTTTGAACCAGCAGCTTCAACAAGGTAACAGGAACCAGTAACACAACCAGCGGCACCATGAAAGGATATCTTCATTTTTACTTTCCTTTATTTATATGAGACATAAGATTTAAGATATAAGATGTAAGATTTTAGTTGTTATTGTTTTTGGTAGTTATTGTAGTTATTGTTTCATCTAAGCTTTGCAAGCTAACTTACGATATAACAATAAAAACAACAAAAACCAACTACAATGAAAACGATCTTCAATCTCCATTTTTGGTCTTCTATTCTCCCGATGCGCCCCCAGTTTAGCTGGGGGAGCTGTCAGCTTGCTGACTGAAGGGGTCTTCTCCTAACCAATAACTACAACAAAAACCAACTACCCTAAAAACTATCTTTAATCTTCAATCTTCTATCTTATATCTCCATTTTTAATCTTATATCTTATATCTTACTTCTTATCAGACTTAGTAGTCTTATAAGTAATCATTGATACAACACCAACACCGTATACACGGTCTATCTTTGCTGGGTTTAGAGAGGTAGAGGGAACCAGACCCTGAATATAGAATTTTTCGCCTTTATCAAGAGTAGATTCAACAGCATAAACCATCTGAACCTGGTCAACTTTGTCTTTTGGACCAGTTATCTGACAGGCACCAGCATCTAAACCTTGCCCAACAGTAAGAATAGGAACAACCTTAGTTGCTTCAACGTTTGGAACTGATTTGTCATTTAAAGCTTTATTGGCTGCATCATTCAAGGCTGGACCAAATTGTTTGATAAGAGCAACTATACCTATACCTTTTAATAAAGCCTTAGCATCTTCTTTTAATGTCTTAGTATTAAGATTCTTAAAATTAAATAAACCGCCGTCTACAGTTTGTAAAATAGATGTAAACATAAAGAAAACAACAAGTACAGAAAGAAACTTTTCACGTTTGGTCATTTGTTTGTCCTTATTTTTTGATTATTTCTATTATTACTGGCTTTCAAAAACTTCGAAAAACCAATAATGTTTATTTGATGTTAAAGCCTATTTATAAGGCTTGTCAATAGTTTATATTGTAAAGGCAAAAAAAAACACCTCATTAATAGAGATTATGAGGTGTTTTTTTAAAGCTTGATTTGGCTTAGAACATTGGGTCTAAGAACTTGAAATGAGTCAATATCTTGGTCAATGTTTTGTTCTTAGCTTTTTCAACATCATCTGGAGCAAATTCTTCTTCTGTATCTGTCCCCAATCGATATTCAACTGCAGCTTCTATATCTTCCATCTGACATTCACGAAGTTCTCTTGCAAAATCAGAAGACTTAATTGCTACAGCTATTTCAGAATTGACTTTTTCACTGAGAGCATCAAAGTTGTAACTGCCAACAACAGATACTTTGCCATCGAATGTGAAAGTCTTACCATGAAGCTGACCATCAGCATTTCTAGCGAAGAAACGCATTGTAGGCATTTCAGTTAGCATATTCTTCCATTCTCTTAAAACATATGCTTCTGTTGGTGCACTATCAGATGATCTTTCACTGTTGCTGTGAACATATATCGGAACACCACGTTTTGCTGCACGTTTTAGAGCTGCTTCTGCTCTTTCTGTTAATGCAAAATATGGATTCTGAATGATGACTTCTGTTCGGCTGCCGTCAATATACTTTACAATGTTTTCAGTAATATCTTTACGACTACCAGTTAATGAATGGTTATCAAGAACATGTGCAGAACATCTGTGAGAATAATCTAGAAGAGCAAAAGAGTTATAGTCATTCATATGAGCATACTTTGCAAGTTCTAGATTAACTTTCTTAACAGTTGAAGAAGCTTTTTTGTAATCTCCAGAAGCAGTTAAGAAATCACCGCTTACGAGATAGTTTTCCATACAGGCATGAGCAGCGAGAAGCTTTGTGCTATAACCACTAGTGAAAAGCCCTATAAAAGCATTATCAGTTTTGTAGCTCTTCATGCTTTCAAATTCTTCATCATAAGCAAGCTTAATCTGAGAACAAATCTTTTCACTGTCAATAACAATGTCACAGTCTCTCCAAGCATCATCCATATCAATTTCATCAACCATATAGGTATTAGCGATATTTCTACCACCTGTCATACAAATCTTACCATCAATGATGAGTATTTTATCGTGATTGCTTGATTCAACCTTACGAGCATCTGTGAAGATACTTAAAACGTTTGAAGTAATAGGATTATAAACTCTTACTTCTACATTTGGATTCTTAGCCAATTCAACAAGATAACCGCGAGCAAGAATACTAAGCTTGTTAGAACCGCGTGTATCTACCATTATACGTATTTTAACACCGGCTTTGGCTTTTTCAAGAAGATTGCCGAGAAGACTTAAACCGAAACAGTCTTTTTCAATAATGAAATATTGAACATCTATAGTTCGACGAGCCTGATTTATCATATTCCAACGAGCATACCAAGCATCGTAGTTTCTATAAATAAGTCTGATATCAGCATTTTCTTCAGGATCTTTGATTCCTGCCTGCCATTCGTTAAAGACACCTTCTACATTGGTTATAAAATTAGCCTGAATAGCTTCATACTGAACCATGTAATCTTCATAGTCAGCTTCGTTAGATGTAAACTTGGCATTAGCAACAACAGCCTTTACACCTCTTACGATTTTAACAGGGAAAGCAAGCCAGCTTGCATTTTTAAAGCTAGCCTTAGTGTTGTTTAATTCAGCGTTTTTATTAATTAAGTCTTTCTGCCAAGCTACTTTTTTAAGCTTTGCATTCTTATAATTAATATTCATCTTAGCCAAATTTACAAATCGTGTTTTATTGGTGGCAATCAATTCGTTTAATAGCTTTTGAGATTTCTTTTCATCGATAGAAAGTCTATCTAGAGCAGTAGCCACTTCATACTTCATATAATTGGCAGCATCATCGTCTTTAGAAGATTCTATCTTTTGTTCGATAGCACTAACTAGTTTTTCTGCTCTTTCTTTATCTTGGGTTTCACGAAGTTCGTCGATTAAAGGCTTAACATCTGAATCTAATTTGTTGTATAAATCATCTGTTGCTCTTTGTATATCGCTCTTTTTAGCAACAACTGGTTCGGAAGGAACTTCTGAAGGGATACCTACAGAGTTCAGACCACCATTTGCCTGAGAAGCGTTAACAACAGGTGAATTTGCATTATCGTTATCATCTTTGGAAAGAGTCTGACTGCCAATAGAAATATTATATTGTTCTTTGGCTTGAATATATTTCTTTAATGCGTCTTGAACTTCTGCATCAGACTTTTTGGAATTTAAAGTATCCTGATAAGTCTGATAAGAGCTTAAATAGTTATCATATGCTTCCTGTTGGGAAGTAGCAGAAAACCCAGGATGATTTACCAGAAACATGAAAGCCATCATGGCACTTATTTTTAATAGCTTATTAATTCTCATTTTTGCCACCTTTAGCACTTATGTACACTTAATTCTACTTATAATTTCACTAACTGTCAAGGTTTTACCCTTAATAAATAAGGGCAAATGCAAACTTTTTTAGCCATTGATAGTTATTTGCAATAAAAGAACATTTTCTTATAATATCCCCTTTTTAAAAGGGGATGATTGCGTTGGCAATCTAGGGGATTTTTGAGAAGTTTATTAAGCAGTACAAAGTTGAGTCCGATGACTTTGGTGTTATTAAAAATCTCCCTGTCAGGCATTACATGCCTGACATCCCTCTTTAAAAAAGAGGGACTAATATGTTATAATAAAAATACGACAGTTTGGTTGAACTTGTTTCACCCATAAAAAAAGCCTCGACATTTTGCCGAGGCTTTTTTCTAACTAATTTCAATTACTCTTTTACTACAGAAACGGGCAACTTCTTATTTTTAACATAAGTAAAAAGTTTCATAAGTCGAAGCTCGTGTGTTGCTACCATAGTATTGCCTAAGTCTGTTGTATATTCAGCCCTTAAGGTATTGCCTTTTTTATCTTTGATTTCTTTCATAGAAACCACTTTACCACCATCGGGAGAATCAAAAGTTCTTGGCAAATGACAAATCAGACCATAGCGGCCTTCTGCTATTTCATAAGCATTTTCACGAAGTTCCTTCGGAAGTTTTTCCAATTCGCCTTGATATAAGGGAATATAAGTTCCAACAGTTCCGAAATCACCTTGGTCAATCAAGCCAGCAAAAGGTCTGGAAAAAGATTTCAAGCCTAAAGCGTCAAGAATTTTTCCGATTAACTCAGGAGTAACAATTTTTACACTCGGCTTAACAACCTTAATACTTGTTTTTTTAGCAGAGCTTTTAGTAGTAGAAGACTTCTTTGCAGTTGTCTTCTTCTTGACCGTAGTTTTTCTAGCTGTAGTTTTTGTTGTAATTACAGGGTTAGTTCTTTTTATTATTTCCATGTTTTGAATTCTATTATGTTATGCACCATTTTTCAAGAATAAATTTTTATTTTAGGCTCAGTTTTCGTAATAACGCTGTAAACGATGATTGATCAAACAGGTAACTTCGTAAGAAATGGTACCTAATTTTTCTGCCAATTCTTCACCGGTTATTTCTTCATTGCCTGATTTACCTAATAAAACTACTTCATCGCCCACCTTAACATTAGGCTTTTCACCAGTTCCAAGACTGCACATGCTTTGATCCATACATATTCGACCAACAACCGGGCAAGACATACCATTAATCAGCACCCTACCCCTGTTTGAAAATTGTCTATTGAAACCGTCTGCATAACCAGCCGGGAAAGTAGCTATCCAGGTATCTTCCGATGCAACCCAGGTTCTACCATAACCAACAGAGGTACCCTTTGTAACTTTCTTGATAAATGAAACTCTGGTTTTTACACTCATACCAGGTCTTAAATCAAGTGTCTGGGGCACATCTTTAGATGGGTAGAAACCATAAATAATGATTCCTGGTCTAACCATATTGTAATGTGCATTAGGATAAGCAGTAATAGCAGCACTGTTAGAGCAGTGCACAAGTTTAAATTTAAAATTAAGAGAAGTTTCAATTTTGTTAACGATTTTGTAGAACTTGTCTATCTGTCTTTCTGTAAAAGTTCTGCTTGAATCATCACTTACGGGCATATGTGTCATAACGCCTTCCAATTCAAGATTCGGGCATTGTTTTATTATAATTTCCGCAAGCCTTAATCCTTCTTCTTCACCAACACCTATTCGCCCCATACCTGTATCAAGCTGTAAATGAACGACTGCCTTTTTCCCCATTAATCTTGCTGTTTCATCATATTTACGAATATTATCTTCTTCACAAACACAAAGTGCTATTTCATTAGCTACTGCAGATTCCATCTCACATTCAAAAGCAGGACTAAGTTTTAAAACTGGAAGTGTTACACCTGCTTCTCGAAGTTCCATTCCTTCTGGAACTGTTGCTATTGCAAGATAATCAGCTAATTTATGTTTTTGAGCCATCAAAGCAATTTCCACCGCTCCATGACCATAAGCATTTGCTTTGATAGAAAGTAAAATCTTGTATTTGGGGTCAACGACTTTACGTATTTCCTCAATATTGTGCTTTATATTATTCAAATGAATAACAGCATGAGTTTGATACAACATTTGTTTAACCTTCTTTTATAACTTTAAATATATATTCTGAGGTAATTAGAGCTAATAGAGCGCCATAGCTTGGATAGAAAGCAATTTCGTCACCAACTTCAAAAGGTCGCTTACAGTCGGTTACATCTAAAATCAAATGGTCGCTTGATGCACCAAGAATTTCAACCCCTTCATCCAGTGGTGTCAAACCATCTGGAATGACGTCTTGTCTACCTACATTACAGATTATTCTTGTTCTTAAGCCTTTATCAACGAATTCAGGAACATTACCAAAAGCATCCTGACCAATGGTTCCGATTGGCTTAGAAGGCTTAGTTTCAGCTTCTATAACTTCAGATTTAAGAATGAATGTATCTTGGCGGGTTCCAGGCCATGGACTGCGGTCTATAACATTTCTGCCAAGCATAATGGCTTCACCTATTCTATAAAGGTTAATTCCACCAGGCAATCTGCCAGAAGCCAACAATGGCAAACCTGAACTGTTACCGCCACAGACTACAGATAAAGGCAATTCTGTAGCACGTCTGCATGCAGAAACGGTATCCATCAAAAGGCGCATATTTTCAGGAGTTGGGATTACACCACCATAACAAGCGAGATTTGTTCCAAGACCTATAACTTCAATACCAGGAACAGAGGCAGCAGCTTTAACCAGTTTCGGAGCCTTGTCTGGCCAGGTTCCTTCACGCAAATCACCCACATCAATCATTATTATTACACGATGAATGTGATTTTGAACTATTGCTGCACGTCCAAGAGCTTCTATTGTTTCTATGGAAGAATTCAAGCTGATATCAGCAGCTTCAACAGTTTCAGCAGCTCTAGATGGAGTCGGCAGACGCAAAAGCATGAAGGGTCCTTTTAAACCACTGTCACGAAGCTTGTAAAGGTTTTCTATTCTAGAATCGGCAAGCATATCAGCACCACCAGCCTGCATAGCTTTGGCGACTTCAACGTTTGCACCAACTACTTTAGTAACACAAGCCACTGAAACATGAGCATCATGGCATTGTTTTACAATAAATTCGGTATTCTGACGAACCCTTTCCGGGTAAATCTCTAAGCGTGGAGTCGGGTCACAGACCTTTCTAAATTGCGAATAATTTATCATGTTTTTCACTCCAGCTTTTAAATGTATTTTTAACTAATTCAGGATAATCTACACTCATTGTGCCTAGTGCAGAAAATAAATAATCTGAGTCGATTAGAATCTTAGCGTTCTTTGGAGGCATTAAATACTTTCCTACCCCTGTGCATATCGACTCTAGAATTTTACGCCCTCCCTCAACTCTTGTCAAGGCACCGCCTGTTCCGATTACATACTTGACTGCAGAGAGGTCTTTCCCTTTTATAACCTGTCTGCGCCCTACAGGTGTAAATATTTCAGATACAACGGCAGCATGACGTCTAACGCCTATTTCTACTGCTTTTCGACAGAGCCAGCTAGTCATTTCTTTTTCAGAATCAGAGAAAGGAATAGCCTTTACTTCATCTGCTTTATCCTGTCTGCTTGCTTCTTCAGATATTTCTATTATGTTAGCGGCATTTACGAAAACGCCCAAATCACCTTCAACAGAACGTTTTGAATGAGGTTCGGGGTCTGTAAGTTTATCAGCAAACTCTTTGCTTCCATCTGTAACAGAATGAACATCAGTAGTTGCACCGCCAACGTCAACTACAACTACGTCACCAAGAGTTTCAGCAAAAATCTCTGTAGCTCTGAGAACTGCTGCAGGAGTAGGAATAATAGTATGATTGGAAATAGCCTTCAGACGTTCCATACCAGGAGCATGAATTATATGCTTTGAGAAAAGGTCTTGCATTCTTCGTCTCAAAGGCTCAACATTCAACTGGTCTACATCTGGGAAAACATTAGGAACTACAGCTATTTCAACACCAGTTCTATGGAAAATGGTTTCAACGCCACGTTTTAACGCAGAATTACCGGCATAAACGACTGGTGCGCCAATATCCATGGCAGCAAGCTCCATAGCGTTGCCTAAGACTATTTCTTTGGCTCCGAAATCGACACCACCAGCCAGAACTATCATATTAGGCTGGAGTTCTTCGATTTCGTCAATATCGTATTCGCTTAACTCACCAGCAGTAACTTTTTTTATTATGGCACCTGCACCAAGACTGGCTTCTTTTGCCGCTCTTGCAGTCATATTATAAGTCAGCCCGTGTACAGTAACACGCAGTCCACCAGCAGCCGAACTATTTGCAAAAACTTCGCAAGTATCGGTTCCGTATGAACTGCGTTTTTCTAAATCATCAACAGCAGCAAAAATTCCTATTCCAACATTGCCTTGAGCAACAGAAGTAGGCGCAAAACCTTGGGCAACGTGTTCCAGAGAATTGTCAGCAGTCTTCATAAAGCCGTTGGCCTTAGTTATTGTGCTGCCAACCTCTAGAGTTAAGAAATCAAGCTGCTTTGGCATATAGCTTTATTACCAGGCAAAGAAGCAGCACTGACCTGCTTTAAGGCTATATTTAAGTTTGTTGTTTTCAACCTTGAAGGTTACATGACCATCAGTAAGTCTGTCGCTTAAGCCCTTAACACCGTCTGGATTACACCAGCTTATGTCGATTTCACCTTCGTAACCATTCTGCAAATCTCTGTTGAAGAGAACCATAACACGCTTGTTGTCATTTCCTCTGATAAAAGCGATTACATCAGAATAGCCAGTCATGAATGATGCAAAAGTATCTACACTTGTTGGTTTAACACATTCAGCATATTCTTCACGAAGAGCAAGAACCTTCTTGACGAAACTATACATTTCGTGCTTGCCATCCCAGTCGTAGCCAACCAAGTCAAACAAAGCAAGCTTTTTGCCCTTTAATGATTCTAACAATTCGTTAGAGAAATCAAGACCGGTATTAACAGGCATTGCTTCGCCAAGTTCCTGACCAGCATGTATAAATGGAACAGCATGTGGAAGCATTGTGTTAACCAGGAAAGCGTATTTTGCATAAGCAACTCCGCCTTCTCTGCCACAGGCTCTTGGAGTGTTGTGGTTTTCAACGGCACCGAAGAAGCTTAATGGAACGCCCTTCTTGCCGATGTGTTCAAGCATGTCATACATACCATCACGGCGGTATTCAACCCACCAGCAGTAGCCGACAACAGCATTATAACCAGCATCAACACTAGCCTGACCAATTTCAAAGTTTTCAGATAGGAAACAGAAATTGGGGTCTACAGTTCTGGCTTTGCCTATTAATTTCTGCATTAAAGGAACTGGAACAGCGTGACCCATATCAATCATAACGCCATCAATACCATATTCGGTCTGATATGTTGGAATCAAGTCTATGATTGCATCCCAAAGAGGCTGATTGGCAAGTTCCGGTCTGGCAAGCTTGTTATCATACATTCTGATTGTATTGTATGCAATATAGTTAAATTCAGGTTTTACAGGATTTTCATCCTTATACATCTTGAAGTATGTAACATCACCCCACGGCGGCTGATTATCATCCGGTGGCCAGTCTGCAAAAGCGCCAGGAACTCTGACTTTGCATTTATCGCCTGTAATCGGATCTGTTCCATTTCCTTCATACTGACCTTTATCGTTCAACTTAACTTCGCCTGCTTTTGGAGCAATTTTAAAGAAGTTTACGTAGTTCTGATGTGGAGCTGGTAAATCATTAAAATCATGAGCTTCAACCTTAGCCTTGATAACCTTCAATTCTTCTTCTGTGAAAATTGGGTTGCCGTAAGTAGCTTCACATTTAGCTATATCTGTTTCTCCAGGAGTTCTATCCTGAATCTTGGCATCAAGCCAATAGAACCAGTCTGGGTGTTCAGCTATCCAGTCAGCGTCTTTACTTGCTGTTCTGAAAACAAATTCACAGATTACTCTGATGCCTAACATATGAGCAGCCTGCATAAAAGCTCTGAACTGGTCTTCAGCAGACATTTCAACCATTGGGTCAGCCAAGGTTTCTTCTAATTTATATGGGTTCTTGATGCCGTAAGGAGAACCAAGTTCGCCCTTATTGCCATCATGACCTATAGAAGTTATAGGAAGAAGATGTATTGTTGTGCAACCCAAAGCTTTGATGTAACCAAGCATTGCAATAGCTTTCAAGAAAGTGCCTGATTCTCTGATTCCATCCTGGTTAAGAGTAAGGTCAACCATACTACCGCCCAGCTTGTTATCGCCGTTATGGTCATAAGCAGTAGTTAGTCTGACAAACATATTATAAATAGCCTGATTGTTTATCCAACTACCGCCTTCGCCGCCTTCAATCTGACCATTGAGGGAACGGAAAGGATCGATGCCTTCTACTTTATTCTTTTCAATAGCTTCGATATGCTTTAGGTAAAATTCAGCAGGATTAATAGAAACTGGCTTCTTGCCGTCTACTGGTTCTTTTCCTACTTCAACCCATAAAGATGGAACATAATATTTATGTTTAAAAGGTTTGTCTGCAAGCTTTTTCAGCTGTGTCTTCAATGATTCTAATGGATTTGCCATACGTTCGGACATTTATCTCCTCCGATAATTTGTTTGGCTAATATATTAGCATATTTTTGATGGCTATCGCCACTGTTTTTATTGTGGTTGGTAGTTTCGAGGTAAAGCCTCATTTAGAGCATAGAGCGACAGAGCATAGAGCGACAGAGCTTAGAGCAACAGAGCGTAGAGCATCAGAGCATAGAGCGAAGAGCCAAGCGGAACTTGGCGTGATGGGTGGTTGGTGGTTGGTGATAAGTGAGCGGACAGTAGACGCGAGACCTCTATTCTCCGCACAAGGCTCGTTCCCTCTAAGTCTATTCGTAGATACAAATTCACAGAGACCGCGGAGGAGAATAAGGTTGAGCAAACAACTGTCAGCATTAAAGAAATTGAGAGTTAAAATAGTCTTCGGACTTAACTTTATACTGCTTATCCAGCTTCTCGAAGATCCCCCAGTCTACTACGTAGACATCCCCCTTTGAAAAAGGGGGATTAAAAGAATTGCACTCACTCATTGATTGGTCGTAATAGATGGTTATATCAGTTACTTCCTTTTGCTAAAACAATCCCCTTATCTCTTATATCTAAACTCTCATCTCTAGAACAAACGCCTGAATAATCAGGCGTTTGTTTTATTCCTTCACCAAAGCCAAGCGGAAACCATAAAATTTTTCTGCAACAGAGGGGCCGAAGCCTGTGCGATAAACTGAAGTGCAATAGCTCGAGTTTTGGCCCCAGTTACCACCACGCATAACACGGTTCGAGTTAGAGTAAATATCATCACACCATTCAGCTACATTTCCAAACATGTCATAGAATCCCCATTTGTTAGGATATTTTTTCCCAACTGTATGAGTGGAATTAGTATTTGAATTACTATCATAATACCAGGCATAATCTCTAAGACTACCTACAGTAACTTCCTCACCACTTGTATTTAAGCAATAATTACCAGTACTTCCTGCACGGCAAGTATATTCCCATTGTTCTTCTTTTGGCAGAACAAATTCATAACCTTCTGGAAGTGAACCGTTATTTTTCAATAACTGAGTAAGCAAAACACAGGTTGCACTAGCATCATTCCAACTGACTTTTTCAACAGGACCAGAGGCGACACTTGAGAAATGCGAAGGATTATTTCCACCATTTATAGCAACATACTGCAAGCCGGTTACTTCGTATATTCCCATAAAGAAATTGTCGGTTGGCTGTGGACGCTTGACGATCAAGATTTCTTCACTGTTTGGTATTGTGAATTCCAGAACATCAGCAAGAGTCCAGCTTGCAACATAGCTTCTCGCGCCTATTGTTCCCTGATAAATCTTAACAGTCTTGGAAGCTGTTCCTTCTTCGATTCCTGTGCCTGTCCAACCAAGAAAGACATAGTTCTTTCTAGTTGGGTTTTCTAGAATTATTGTTGCAGAAGTAATATCGTAAGTCGCAGGGTTGGTTACGCCTTCAGCTAGATCGCCTGAAGCAAGGTTATAAGTAATATCATAACTAATTAGACCGTAATTTGCGTTGTAGGTTCTGTTACCAATAGATCCTTTTTCAATACTTAGTGTTTTTTGAGGAACATCACCGTTTGAGCCTGTCCAGCCGATAAATTCGTAGCCTTTCTTGCTAGGTTCTTTTAGGGTAATTGTAGCAGATGTAACATCATAATTTGTTGGGTTGATCACACCTTGGGCAATAGAACCTTCAGCCAAATTGTATGTTATGCTGTAGCTTATTGGCTTAGCGTTGGCAGTAAGAGTAACATCTTCTGAAGGCATTATGAATGGACTTGCAACTTCATTGACGTTAGAATCTGACCATTTGTCGAATTCATAACCATCTTTTAAAGTATAGTTAAGGGTAATACTTTCGTCAGCCTTGTAAGCCTTGCTGTCATAGACAGAGGCAATACCTGTGCCAGCAACAAGAGTAAGAGTATATTCACCTGGTGCATTCTGCTGCCAGTTTGCTTTGTAGCTTAAATTACCAGAGGTGCCTTTAGCTATAGTAACAGTTTCTTCTGGAGTGTTACCGTTCGAGCCGGTCCAGCCAAGGAAGGTGTAACCTGTTTTTTTGGGGTTGCTAAGTGTAAATTCGCTTTCCACTGTGTATTCAGATGGGTTGTTTCCTGTAGGTTCACCATCATCTAAATCGTAAGTAATAGAATAAGTTGCTAAAGGGTCAGGGTCAGGCCCTTCCTGTTTTTCGACCTTTTCAAAGCTGAAAGGCAGAGTATAGATGAAAGGAAGCATATCAGCAGCATCGCCCTTAGAATAGAATTCCACCAAGAAATCAGTTGGGAAAACATCTAGACTTAATCCGTTCAAATTGAGGGCAAAGCTCAATGATATTTCACCTGCATTAGAATCTATTGTAAGATTAGTGACTTCAAAAGAGTGTTCGTAACCACCAGAAACAGCCTTATCGCTAAGATTGATCTGTTTTACTATACTTCCATTGGCTTTAATTTCATCGGGGGTTTCTTTGTCGCTTCTGTAAGTGATTCTTGCAATAACGCCTTCTGGATTTATATTGGCAAGTTTTTCGCCAGTTACAGCAACTTTTATATAAATTTCTTCTCCATAACAGCCATCCATTACAGTAACTTTGGTTTCGGTTGGAACAGTGATTGAATCTATTTTAGTTTCATCTTTGCTCTGGTTATTTAAAACAAAAAGTGCGAAACTTATACCAAGTCTGTAAAGATTGAAATTGCATTGGCTGGGAGTGCTGGCTTGAAGTCTTACGAATCTTATGTCTGCCAAGCCGTCTGTAGCAAGGCTGTATCGCCATGGGTCTGATTCGCTTGCCCTTGTGCCTATGTAGCAGGTGCCTGTTGTGCTGCTGTTTGGAAGAGTTACAGAAATTGGTTTTTCGAGGGTATTTACTGAAACTGATGTATTAAGAGCGTCGTTAGTGATTAATTTAGCCGTTATATTATATATATAAGCAGGTGTTCCATTAGGAACTTTCTGTTCGGTAGCGATTATTTTGGTGCCTTCTTTAAGGGTTCCATCCTGAGTGCATTTAATTACCGCCCCTGATGGGAATGTAATATCAGCGAATCTGCCGTTTTCATCTACTTCACGTTCGAAGCTAACTAGATTAGATTCGAACGGAACATTAATGAAAGGTGCGCTTCCACCTGCGTGACAACCAATCAGCAGGGCAACAAAGCCTGCTAATATTACCAACCATATACTTTTATTCATTTTCTGTACCTCTTCGGTAAGAGATTAGAGCATAGAGCAAAAGAGCATAGGGAATTGTTTTAGATTCTGCTATAACAAGCTTTTAAGTATTCTCTAGAGTTTTTAATATAACATAGTTTCAATATTTTAACTATTTTTTGTTCTTGTTTTGAAGGAGAAAGGGAAGTCTACACATTTGTCATAAAAAGTATAGCGTATGGGCTTTAGCCCTGAAAGCTATACGTTTATGACAATGGGTAGACTACACAGAGCAGAGAGCCAAGCTTAGCTTGGCTACATTCCATTCGCGAGCTTATATTCGTGCTCCCAGTTATCGATAAAAGCTTTTGAAACGTTTTTCCAGTTTTCTTCACTCTGGTCAGCAGCATACTGGGTTAAATTAGTGTTTAACATATTCTTCCATTCCTGCGAAGGAATAGTTGTAAAAGACCAGGCAACAGGCGTCTTGCCTTCTTTTGAATAATTCTCGTTCTGAATTACAAAAGCATTTTCAGATTTTAAAGCCTTTTTAAAGGGAATAACAAATCCCATTTTCTGGGACATAGCCTTTGTTCCTTCTTCAGAAGTAACACACCAGTTTATAAAGTCTAAAGTGGCTTTAATATCTGACTTAGAAGATTTTTGGTTTACGCACCAGAAATTTTCGGTTCCGGTACACAACCCCTGCTTTGCTTCTTCCCCTACCCCAAAATAAATAGGTAACATAGCAATTTCATCTGCTTTAAAAGCTTTATCAGAAACAAGATTAGCAAATTCCCAAGAGCCGTTCTGATAAAAAACGCCCTTTTCTGCCAAAAATTCATTTCTAGCATCATCAGCAGTTTTTGCAGATATTTCTTTAGGTTCGCAGGGACCGTTATTGATGTATAAATCCCAGATAGCCTTATAATTGCTCAAATATTTGCCATCAAGCTTTTCTTCAATAGAAATATTCTTATCTTTGTATTCAAAATATAAAGGCATATTGGCAAGATGGGTAGTAAAACGCCAATTAGAAGAGTTATCCATGCCAGAGGAGCAAAAAGCAGAAAAGCCAAGTTCATTCTTTCTAGCAGTAATATCTTCTGCAATCTTCTTTAAATCAGCAAAAGAATTAATATCCTTCTTAGTATAACCTGCTTTCTTTAAAAGCTTTAAATTAGCGATTAAACCGTAAGACTCGATAGTGTAGGCAATTCCGCAGACTTTTCCCTTATTGGATTTTAAAGTATAAGCTTCGTCGGTGAGTTCCTTATAAATATCAGAAACTGCCAAATCATAGCAGAAATCTTCCTTGCCATTGAGCGTAGAAGGCCCTTGAATCTGAAAAAGAGTCGGAGCATCAATCTTGCTCAATTCGGCCGCCAAAGTGGTCATATATTGCCCTGATGCAGCAGTAACAACAGTTACAGGAACCCCTGTCTTCTGAGTATAATACTTTGCCAGTTCTTGCCAAGCCTGATCTTGCTCAGGTTTGAAATTAAGGTAATAAACAGAGCCCTTGCCAGTATCGATTTTTTCATTCAAAAAACCAATCTGC
>JAFPZP010000061.1 GCA_017417215.1 Candidatus Rifleibacteriota bacterium
ATGACACCAAAAGAATTACAAAACGACGCGAACAAAATAATAGACTTAATAAAAACAAGTCAGAAAATAATACTAACTGCTCATCTTAGACCAGATGGAGATGCCATAGGCTCAGTATCCGGTTTAATGAAATCATTAGAAAAGATGGGCAAGAAGGTTGATGTTGACTTATTAGACGGGGTTCCATCTAGATTTCCTTTTGTATGGCCAGAAAATCACGAATTGATAAAAAAGCCTGAAATAGAATCTAATCATGATTTAATAATAGTATTAGACTGCGGTGATGCAGAAAGACACGGCATCAATTTTAAATATGATAAAAACAAAACCACACTAATTAACATTGACCATCATGCCAGCAATGTAAATTTTGGTGATGTAAATTATGTAGATACTGGAGCTCAGGCAACTTGTGAAATAGTCACAGCTCTCATAGATAAAGCTGGTTTTCCTCTCGATACCGACATTGCTGAAAGTTTAATGCTTGGTCTAATGACAGACTCAAGAACTTTTTCCAATGAAAATATCAGATATACAACTCATGAAGCAGCAGCAGCACTTTTAAGAACGGGTTTGTCTGTTTCAAGAATACTGAATACATTAAACTGTGGCAGAAAAGAAGTTGATTTAAGACTTCAAGGATTTGGTCTTTCTAACTTCAAGTTAGAATGTAACGACCATTTGGCTACCTTGGTAATTACCCAGAAAGATTTGGCAAAATTTAACGCCAATGTAGGAAATATTTTTGCAAGTGGAATATTTAATATTCCATTAACTATTGAAAGTGTTACTGCTTCTGTAGTAATCTTTGAAAGAGAAGATGGGTTTTCTGCCTGTGAGTTTCGTTCAAGAGGAGGCATAGACGTAAAAGAAGTCGCTGTAGCTCTTGGCGGAGGCGGGCATGTTCCAGCTTCTGGGTGCAGTCAGCAGATTCCAATAAATGAAATGGCTGACAAAGCAATAGAATTAATGAAGAAGCAGGTTAACAATTTCTATAAAAAATCAAATGAAGTTAAGTAATAATTACAAATTAATAATTATAATATGTGCTTTATTCGGGCTAATTTGCAGTAACCTTAATGCTGCATCTTCCAACGACCAGAATTTAAAAACTAATGTTGAAATTCAAGGCTTAGGTTCCTTGGTTTTACAAAAAACTCCTAGGAAACAAGATGATTCGTCACAATTGGTTTTGAAAAAAACATCTAAAATTTCAATAATTGTAGATAATTATGAAGGGTTGGAACCCCACGAATTAATAAAGTTTGACTTAGATAACGATGGCAAGTCAGAAATAATAGCCACTCTCAAATATACAGACAGTCAGAATGTTATTCCATTTGTTTACACGATAAAAGAAAGCTTAGAAAAAATATTCCCAAATGAAGAAAATGAAAGCAAGTTATTAACCTGTAGAGAAGTCTTTGTAACAAATCAAAAGTCTAACCCTACCCTATGCTTAAAATACCTGATCAGTTTTCATGATTATGCTCCACCTGAGCTATACAAGCTTGAAATGTATTGCTTAAAAAACGGCAAACTAGAACTAAGCCAGGTTGGTTATAATGAAGGAACACATTATAATCTTTTAATGAATCTAGGTGCAGAATATATGCATAATGGCAGAACACTTGAAGCTGCCGCCTTATATCATCAAGCCATAGCTTCCTCAACCGGTGACATAGGAGCAAAGGCCTTTTGTGAAGCTCTTTTCTTCAATGCAGAAGCATTAAAGTATTCCCAAAAGTATCCTGAAGCAATGAAATTGTTTGAAAAAATAGTCTTAGAATATACAGACTGTGACTTTACAGAAATAGCTCAAAAAGAGCTGGAATTTCTATATGCTAACAGTAAAAATGTAAACTTATTGAACCAGTATTATAAAATTCAATTAGACATAGTTAATGAACATAATGATTTAGCATTAAACCAATTAAATCAACTTATAAATAATAATCCAAACTGCACTTTTATGGATAAGCTTCTTTTTACTAAGGCTGAAATCCTTATTTCTGAAAATAACATTGAAGAAGCTATGAAGATTTTCATAGACATAAAAGTAAAATATCCTAACTCACCGCTTATAGAAACTGTAGATGAAATGCTTGAAAACCTTGAATCTAAGCCAGAAGATACAGAGGAACTCTAAGCAAGATGGCTAAGCCAACAGGTAAAAAACGTGGTGTTAAACCACCTTCAGCCAAAGAGTTACTATTCAAAAAGATACAAAAAATAGTTATTTGGGTCCTTGTAATATCATTTCCTGTTACTATTTTTATAATTATTCCATTAATTTGCAGAAACCATTTCGTTCAAATTCTCAAAATTTCTGAAGACGTTTTTTTAAGTGCCCCTGAATACATTAATCTCGTCAATACAGATGAACAATTAAAAGAATTACATAAAGAAGTTGGACCTTGCTACAGAATAAAGATTAATGGTTACACATTTGCTATTCCTGAAAAATTTACTCCCTCTAAGATTGACTTCAATGAAGCTGAATTCCGTATTAAATCAAGGTCAGAAGGAAGATATATATATCTACACGCTGAACGCAGAACAAGAACATTAAATTTCAGTTCAAATGGTATTACCAAATGGTTTTTACCAAATGAAACCAGAAAATTCCTACCAATAATATTAAATGCAACATGGCATCCTTTCAGACTTATGTTTAAAGCTCAATTTTTTGCAAGCGAAGGTATAACTTCTAAGATTTTTCAATCTAAATGGGATAAAAATCACATTGGATACATTTTCCCCACACCAGGTAACGAAGGCTATTTAGGGCGAATTTTTAGAATGAATGATGCGGGAACAGTTGAATTTCTTATTTCAGATAGTGTTGATCCTGTTATGTTAAGAGAATGGGTTAATGTTGCAATGATGATTCAAACCCCTTCCCCTTCTGATGATGAAGCAATAGGTGATGAATCAATAGACGATAACGAAAAAAGCCTGTTTTCGTTAGATGATTTAATATTAAAAGCTACAGATCAAAGTCAACAGATTTATACTTTAAGTATTGCTCTAAATGAGTTTTACAGATTAAAAGAACCAGAATGGCTTATACCAGTAGCGATAATAATGCAAGATAGAGGCTTTTTCCCGGAAGTTCTTGATTTAATTGAGCAGAATAAATCATCTTTCAAAAACTCACAATACCAGGCTAAATGGAACGAATTGCTTGATAAAGCAGTTGCAGAAAGTATAACTATTGAAGCAGACCCGGTACAAAATGTAAGAGAACTAAACTTATATTGTAAAAATCTTACAGACTTAACAATTAATCAAGTAACGTTAAACATTGAAGTTACTTCAAATTTAGGTGTTACCAAAAGTTTTGATGTTTCTCTTCTTAAGCAAAGTTCTTTAAGATCAAAAGAAGAAAAACAAATTCAGGTTAAATGTCCAGAGAATATTAGTTTATCAGACTTTGCTAAAATTAGTCACAGAGTTACAAGTTTGGAATTTGCTAAGTAACAGAGCATTTCATTAAACAATACTTAACTGCCCCAAAATAACCTTTTTTGATGCACCAGTAGCCAAAGGAACATTTGAAGGCTGTTTTTCTACAAAAGCATAACCCAATACAGCAAAAGCCATAGCTTCTCTAGCCATAACAGGAATTCCGAATTCTTCACTAGTATGAATACTGCATGAATCAGCAAGATTTCTCTTTAATCTTTTGATTAATTCAGTATTTAACGCACCACCGCCTGCAACAATCATTTTGCATGGGAAATCTATAATCTTTTTAAGTGAAACAACAGCATCAGAAATAGAATTGACGCTAACATCAAGCAATGTTGATAAAACATCTTCATTTTTTATTTTATTATCAAACTTCTCTAATAGATTGATATTAAAGTGTTCTCTTCCTGTACTTTTAGGGAAAGGTAGCTTGAAATAAGAATCTTTGAGGAAATCCTCCAAGATACGATTGATTGTATTCCCACGAGATGCAATAGTTCCATTTTTATCATAGTTTCCCAGATTGTTCTTTTGCATATATGCATCCATAAGCACATTGCCGGGACCAGTATCAAAAGCGCAAACAACCTTTGCATCACCATTATTCTTATGTATTGCTGTTATGTTGGCCATTCCGCCAATATTAAGAACCAAGCAGTCTTCAGGAAAAAGATTGCCAAAGAGTATTAAATCGGCATAAGGAACAAGCGGAGCCCCCTGCCCTCCTACCGCCATATCAGCAGATCTAAAATTGTTGATAACAGGTATATTTGTTCTCTGAGCCAGCAAAGGAGCGTCTAATAACTGTAAAGTTCCAGTTAAATCTATGTCATCCCATCTAACAACTTGAGGCTGATGCCAGATAGTCTGTCCATGAGCAGCTATATAATCTGGTTTTTCATCATTTTCTTTAAAAAAGCTACGAAAAGCCTTAGCATACAATTCTGCTATATAGCTGTTTCCCAAAGTAACCTCTATAGACGAGCAGGGCTTCATTAATTTCTGAATACGAGCAAAAACCTCCTGGTTATAATCAAAAGATTTGTGCCAAACAAGCGAATATTCGCCATCTTCCTTAAAATCAACCAGGGCCCCATCAATACCGTCACCACTTGTCCCGCTCATCATGCCAAGAATCTTCATTTATTGCTCCTAATCTAATACTTTCTTTATTATAAAATTTATAAGTCTAAAAAAAAATTAAAAAAAAATAAAAATTTTTTGTCCAATTTTCCGTTTTCGATTGATTACTATATGTGAATAAAAAAAGTCATTTTTATTGTTGAAAGTAATTATTGTGATAATTCATGAAAACTAATGATTTAATCGCTTCAATAATAAGTTTGGCTTTGATTATGCACCAGGGATATTGCTGAAAAAAAAGCAATATGCTATCATCAATCAAAATTACATTGGAGGCAAGTATGGCCGAACAAAAGACAACAAATGCTCTAACTACTAATCAAGAACGAATGAAATCATTAGAAACAGCTATTTCTGGAATTGAAAAGCAATTTGGTAAAGGTGCAGTAATGCGCCTTGGCAGTTCCAGACATCTTCAAGTTGAAGCTATTTCAACTGGTTCCCTTTCGTTAGACTATGCTTTAGGTGTTGGCGGAATGCCTAGAGGCAGAATTATAGAAATATTTGGACCTGAATCATCTGGTAAAACAACAGTTGCACTTCACTCAATTGCTCAAGCACAATTATCTGGCGGACAAGCAGCATTCATCGATGTAGAACATGCATTAGATCCTTCTTACGCAAAGAGACTTGGTGTTGATATAGATAATCTTCTTATTGCCCAACCAAGCAGTGGTGAAGAAGCTCTTGAAATTACAGAAATGCTTGTTAGAAGTAACGCTGTTGATATAATTGTATTAGACTCTGTTGCAGCTCTTACAAGCAAAGCAGAAATAGACGGAGATATGGGTGATTCAACAGTAGGTATGCAAGCAAGACTTATGTCTCAGGCTATGCGCAAACTAACACCTGTAGTATCAAAATCTCGCTGCGTATGCATATTTATTAACCAGATACGTGAAAAAATCGGCATTATGTTCGGTAACCCCGAAACTACTCCTGGTGGTCGTGCATTGAAGTTCTTCTCATCTGTAAGACTTGATATTAGAAGAAAAGATGCAATAAAAGAAGGGGAAGACATAAAGGGTTATATCACAGAAGTCAAAGTTGTAAAGAACAAAGTTGCTCCGCCATTTAAAAAAGCAAGATTTGACATGATGTTTGGCGAAGGTATTTCCAAAGAAGGCGAAGTATTGGAAATGGCTGAAGCTGCTGGCGTAGTTGAAAAGTCAGGTGCATGGTATTCATACAATGACACCAAAATAGGTCAGGGAAGAGAAAATTCAAAGAATTTTCTCAAAGAAAACCCAGACATATTCGGTGAAATAGTCTTGAAAGTTAAGCGAGCATTAGGTATGCTTCCACCTGAAGAAAAGAAGGAAGAAACTAAAGTTGCTTCAGCAGAAGAAAAGAAGAAAACCACTTCTAAGAAGTAATTCTAGCAGTAAGCTATAAGCTTCAAGCTGTAAGCCAAAAAGGTATTACTAATTCACATATGAGGCTGTCCGAAAACTAGAAAATTACTAAATTTTTAGTGCGCAAACAATTGTCCTTACCCCCTTTTGTAAAGGGGGATTAAGGGGGATTTTAAAATAATTAGAGCAAGCTAATTTTGGGTTAAAAACCTAGTTTTCAGACAGGCTCCATATGGCTTAAAGCTTAAAGCTTTAAGCTTAGTGCTTGATGCTTGTATTTCATATGCACAAAAGCAGTTATAAAAAAGCATTACCACCATATATACTGCTAATTATATTGCCCTGTATTTTTGGGCTATTTTTATATTATTTAATTTTAAATATTGATAAAAAGCATGAAATTGAAGCCATAAAATCCAACCTATCAGAAAGGGCAGTAGATTTTATTGCGAAAACTACAGCCGTAGACTATTTCTACCCATATTTCAACAAATTATTTGATGAACTCCTACCCTTTATAGAAAATAGAGCTAAAAAAAATGGCTCGTTCATGACTAATCAGGAAGTTACCAAAAGAATAAATTATCTAAGTCAAAAATTGGGCGAAAATATAAGATGTGCCATATTCGATAAAAACTTTAATTTATTGAATCCTCAAGATTTACTTCCTCATGAACAAAGATTTTTCACTTTTGCCTGGCAAGACATTCACGAATTAGAACCAGAATTATATGAAAATTATAGAAATGAAAGAGATTCTATTATAGGAAGAGAATTTAATGTAGAACTTATGTATGGACAACCAGAAATATGTATTTCTACATTCAACTTTGGTAGAACAGGAGTTTTTTTCTTTAAAAATGCCAGTCAAGAAACAAATGGATTAATAATATTTGTTGAATATAAAAGAACAAATATTGAGTTAATTCAGGCAAAAATAAAAGATTTTGCAACAGAATATCAGCCAATAATACTATATGATATTGAAAAGAAACAAAGAATCACTTCCACAAATAGTCATAAAGAAATACCTTATGAAAGAACCAATACCGATGAATTCTTAGATGGTTTTGTAGAAGATAATGTGGTTTGGAAAGGGTTCGACTCTGGTGAATACAAGCTTCTTTTAGGACAAACTTTTGATTATTCTTATAGTTATACAAACAAACTTATTATTGCTGTTATCATATTTATTTTAATATTATTTTTCTCATCAAAATTCTATTTTAAAAATTTTTACAACAAACAAAGTATATATATTTCAATCAGATATAAACTGATTTTTATTTTTGCTATAGCAGTCTATATCCCAACAATGAGTCTTTGGGTTTTATCTTATACAAGTCTTCATGACCACAGAATAGCGATAGAAAATAAAGTCAAAAAAGGTATGCTAGATATTTTAAATAAAGTAGATATTGATTATAAAACAAAAGAAGAAGAAGTTAATAGCTGCTATTTAAAATTAGATAATTATTTAAGAAATTTAAAAGGAAAAGAACTGCCAAGTCAGGAAGAATTCGGAAGAATAGTAAAAGAATTTACTGGCGATGGAAATATTAGAAGAAACTGGGTTTTTAACTGGCTTGACATAAGAGGAGTAGATAAAACCCAGATTTATACAACTTCTACAGATGATACCAACAGCAGAATACAGGCAATAGCAAGAGTATTATCTGTTCTCAGCCTGGAAAAATACTGTCCTGAAAGATTGACTTATGCAGGCGTAAAACCTAGTCAATCAGACATAATGGTTGGGAACTTATTAGAAAACCCAGCAGTTGGCTTTTCTTCAATCATAGAACGACCACGTCAACTCACCAGTCAAGATTTGGATAACACAGGAATATATTGGTGGTGGAGCTATTACCCCGACAAAGATAATCCTGTAGCTTTCTTTATCGGAAATGCCACAACAAGAAATACAAATCTTTCTTACTTTAATTCTTTATTGAAAAAAAGATATTCTATTGGCAACGTAGAAATAAAGCTAATTAACTATCACGCAGAAACTCAGAGATTTATTCCAGATGTTCCCAATCGAACGGAATTTACTGATTTGATAAATGTATCTAACATTAACAAAACCGTAGAATCTTCTATAATTAATTATAATAATTCAAAATATCTTGCTCTTTGTCTACCTGGAAGTAAATTAAAATATGCTTTTCTTATAGGCTTGTATCCTATATTAGAAATTGATTATCAAATTGAAAAAGTTCGTTCTACTATTTATATATTGATGATTCTTCTTTTAATAACCTCAATTCTGACAGGCTCTTTACTGGCAAAAACTTTTATTACTCCTGTAAATGAACTAAATCGAGGTCTGGAAGCATTAAGAAAACGTGAAACAGAAACCGTCATAGAAATAGAAAACAATGATGAATTAGGCAAACTCGGACGGGCATTTAATCAGATGATGGGCGAAATCAAAGACATGCTTATGGCTGGAGCTGTTCAAAAATGTTTAATACCCACTGGGAAACAGAATATAGATGGGTATGATTGCATCATTTATAATAAAATGGCCGCTGACGTTGGCGGGGATTATGCAGATTTGTTTGAATTGCCAGATAACAAAATGCTTATAGTTATTGGTGACGTTAACGGACACGGAGTATCATCATCACTTTTATCAGCAATGGTAAAAGCTTCTGTTTTTTTATTTGCCAATCAAAACCTGCCAATAAATGAAATAGTCACCAATACCAGTTATATGATATGTGATTTATTAGGCAATAAAAAAATAATGAAACTCTGTGTTATTACACTAGATAAAAACACAGGTGAATTATCAATATGCAATGCAGGTCATCCTTATCCATTAATCAGAGAAAAAGAATTAGGACAAATTAGAATTCCAACAAATATAAACCTTCCTATAGGTATTTCCAAAGCCAGATCGAATTACACCTATGAAAATGTTGTTTTAAACCCAGAAGAAACTCTTTTACTATATACAGATGGTTTCATTGATGCAAATAGCAATAAAACAGATGGATTCGGTTTTGATAATTTGAAAAACTGTTTTTCTAATATCATAACCGATAATCTTGAAGAAATAGAAAAACAGTTAATTAATCTCTATAAAACAAATCTAGGAGAAAAAGAATTAGCTGACGATATTTCCTTCATTGTTTTGAGACGCCAACCTCTTCAAAACAATTAACGTAACATCATCATCCGGTTCAGTTCCATCTTCCCATTTTTCATAGTTTTCAAATAAGGTTTTAATTATTGTATCAGAGTCTTCTGCTACCATTTGTGAAATACTATTTTTGAACCTGTCATATCCGTATTGTTCTGAAGTTTTACCTGTTGCTTCTATTATGCCGTCAGTATAGAAAACAATTGTTTCACCTTCGTTAAGAACATATTCTTCTGTATTTTTCTTTCTGATTTTTTTCTGTGAACCAACTGGGAAACCTGTCATTTTTAATTCTGTAATTTGCCCGTCTATAGCCATTTTCATAGGGAAATTGTGACCACAATCAAAAAATACAGATTTACCTGTTGGCAGATTCACTATAGTCGCAAAAAGAGTAATCATTTTCTTGACAGGGGGTTTATTAAAATAAGTATTAATAACAGAATTCAAATTACTAAATAACTGAATTAAATCTCTGGTTTGTTTAAACCCATGATAAAGAACAGCTTTAGCAATAGCCATTATTAGAGCAGATGCTACACCATGCCCAGAAACATCGCCAATAATAATGCAGAGGTTATCTTCATCTAATAGTTTTACATCAAAATAATCACCACCAATTGCTGATGCCATACGGTTAGAAAAGCGTAACTGATACCCTTTTATAGGTGGTAAAGCTTTGGGAAGCAAAGACTCCTGAATATACTTTGCTAATTCCATTTCTTTAAGGTCACCAATCATCTTATTAAAACTTTGGGCAAGACCGCCAAATTCATCATTTTGCAAAGTTTCTATTCTGAAATCTGAATTTCTTTCTTTTATAGCTTTTACCCCATCTTCTATACGATTAACAGGATAAATAAATGTCCCTGATAATTGATAACCAATAGCTAAAGCTATGATTATAAATAATGCAATACAGGCAACTATATTCCTTTTTACGCTAATCAATCTGTTTTCTATATTTTCATAAGGATAAAGAGCATAGAAAGAGTAATCTCTTAGTTTAAAGCTTTTAATGGCAAACAACAAATAAGGATTTGAATCAATAAGTATTTGAGTTTCAATAGGTTTTCCAATAAAATTCATTCTTCTGCTGACAGCCTTTAAATCATTGGCTAACGAATTATCAGGAATCCATTCCTCTTTTTTATCATTATGAGCAAGTATTATATAGTTCTTTTCTTTTAGCTTAGTTTTACACTCTTTTAAGCGTTTATAAAGAAGCTCTTTCAATACTCTTTCTTTCATTCTCATAATCAGATAAAATTCTGTTCTATTATTTATTTTTTCAAAGCACCAATAGAGATAAAACTCAAAAGAGCCCATCATAATATCCTGAACAACATCCGGTCTTTCCCAAAAGCTGGATAAACCAGTTTCAGAACTATTCATTGCACTTCTCAAACCAGGATCTACAGTATCCATAAGATTTGTGTCGTACATTCTGTCAATACAGCACTTCGCATAAGATTCTGTAACACCATTCAAATTATCAAGAAAAATATTATTAGTAATATGTTTTATAGAAGTAGCATCAGAAGCATTTCTTCTATCGATTACCACCAAATCCTGTTTGGCCATACTTTCTGAAATAGTATTTCTGGCATTTTCATCTTCATCATAATGCTGGAAATCACTTACCATTTTTTTGAAATCTTCAAGGAAAAAATGACCAGATCTACCTAGTTCACTATCGATTTTTAAAAGAATATCGCGACTTTCATTACTGAATTCTGTTACCAGATTCTCTCTCATATCATTGACATACTGATAACCCAGATAGGAAAACGCCATAACAGGTGTTATTACAGCAATTAGGAAAAGACCGATAAGTTTCACTCTTATAGATACATAAACATTCTGTTTTTTCCCAATTAAAACATATAAAGATACAATAACAACCCCTATAAGAAATATAAAATAAACGAAAGAATTATGATACATATCATAGTTTCTTTTGTAGGTCCTAATACCACCTAACAGCCATTTATCGCCTAATTTCACACCTTTCCACAACACGCCCGAATCATCTGTAAAACCTTCGGTGGGGTTCATTAATACTGTTCTTAAATATATATTTTTATATAAACTATCATTAAAAGCGTTTTTCTTCTTAACAAAATAGCGGAAATTATCTTCAGATTCTTTTATAAAAATATCGGAAAAAACAGATAAATATTTTTTAATTATCTGATTAAGTCTAAACTCATAGGAAGGAATATCCCAGAAAACCATTAGAATACCACTTTTAGAATTTTCTTCGAAATTTTTCCAATAAACAAAACCATTTTTTGTATTAACGATTATTGGCATTAATAAATTACAACTATCTAGAAATGTTCCTAATTTAAATTCATTTCCCAAAAAACTTCTTAATTGTTTTTTATGTTTGGTTACACAATTTATTCGTTCGTTATAATCACTAAAAATAGTATTCCAAAGCTTTGAAGCTATAAATCTTGATTTTAATGGGAAATCATTAGGTGTAATCAGCAAACCATTATCATCGAAAACATAAATATCCAGTTGGGTTTGCAAAAATTGGTTCAGATTTCTATAGTAATTCCAAAATTCTTCTTTATTATGCCTTTTTTCCTGGAAAGTAAACCAAGCCCCTCTGCCAACTTTTAACAAAAAAGATTCCGGTAATATTTCGCTTTCTATATCTATTAAAGAGTTATCTATTCTTGTAGAAATATCTGAAATATGTTTATCACTCTCAAAAGTTATAATATTATGACCTAAATTAAGTACAACAAGTAAAGGAAGCAAAACAAAAAGCCCTAATGGAGCAGCATGCTTCAAAAAAGCAGAAAAGAAATCCTTTGAATATGTTATAAATTTCATACTAACTAAGCTCAACAATCTTCGTTATGTATTATATCACAACTTATCAACAATCTGAATATTGTCCAAATTAAACCAATATGCTACAATCAAGATGATGGACAAAAGCACTCACAAAAAAGCTTTACCTAGTTATTTTCTACTCATAGTTTTACCCATATTTTTTGGGTTATTTCTTTATACTTTCATTTTAAAAATAGATAAAAATCACGAAATAGAAGAAATTAAAGCCAAGCTTTCACAAAGAGCGACTGATTTTATGGCTAAAGCCACTCCAGTAGATTATTATAAGATTCATTTTCAGTCTTTGGCTAATAAGCTTTTTCCATTAATTGAAAATAATGAAAATGAAATTACTGCTGACACAAGAGAAGAAATAACAAAAGGAATACATGATCTTAGCCAAAACATAAATATTAATATTCGCTGTGCTCTTTTTGACAAAAATGCAAAGCTGATAAACCCGAATAACCTTCAAGATTATGAAATCAGATTTTTTACCTATGCATGGGAATCTATTCATGATGAAAATGCACCAGATTATAAAAATAGACGAGTTGACCAGGAAAAGATTATCGGGAGAGAGTTTAATGTTGACTTAATGTACGACCAGAGTGAATATTGTATGCCAACATTAAGTCTAGGGAAAAACGGTGTATTCTATTTTAAAAATGCAAATTCAGAAAAAAATGGAATAATTCTTTTTGTAGAAAACGTAAAAACAAGCATAGAGCTGGTTCAAGCAAAGATAAAAGATTATTCAACAGTAGAACAGCCTATTATTTTATATGATTTAGATAGTAAAAAAAGAATAAGCTCAACTCTGGGTTATAAAGAATTACCTTTTGCAAAAACTAATACAGAAGAGTTCCTAGAAGGGTATCTAGAAGATAATATTGTATGGAAAGGCTTTAATTCAGACGAATATAAACTTTTGTTAGGACAACCGTTAAGCAATCCACAACGGTACATAAACAAATTTATAAATGCCTTAATCATCTCTTTTATAATACTTATAATCGCTTCTAAGTTCTTCTTTAAAAATTTCTCAGACAAAGAAGGAATGTACATTTCTATCAGATATAAGCTTGTTTTCCTTTTCGCGCTAGCTGTGTACATGCCAACACTAAGTCTATGGGTTTTATCCTATACCAGCTTAAACGATTACAGAACAGCAATAGAAAATAAAATAAAAAAAGGAATGCTTGATGTTTTAAATAATATTGATTTTGATTACAGAAAAACAGAAGAAGAAGTTAAGAATAGTTTCATAGCCCTGGATAACTATTTAAATAGTTTCAGTAATAAAGAGGCACCAACAAGCGATGAAGTTTATAATCATTTAAAAGAAATTGTAGGTGTAAATAATAGACTTAACAGAAGATTCAACTGGATAGACATTCGTAACATCGACCAAACCCAGATTTATACTACTTCTAATGAAGAAAGCAATCAAAGATTAGAAAAAATATGCAGAGTAATGTCAATTCTCTGTTTAGAAAGATATTGCCCTGAACGTTTGACCTATGCAGGAATAAAGCCAACTCAATCCGATATATTAGTAGGTAATCTATTTGAAAATCCGGTTGTAGGTTTTTCTTCTGTGTTTGAACGCCCTAAACAAGTAGTTTATCAAAAATTTGACGGTTCGGGTGCTTATTGGTGGTGGAATTACTTTGTAGACAAAAACAACCCTGTTGCCTTTTACATATGTAATTCTCAATCAAAATATGTTACTGTCGATTATTTCAAGACCTTGTCAAAAAATAGATATAATTTTGAAAACACAAATCTAAGACTAGTAAATATGCATTTTGTAACCCAGACATTTATTCCAGAAGAAGCATCAAAAAATAATGAAATTCTTGAATTAATAAATCTTTCAAGTGTAAATCAAACTGTAGAATCTTCAAATGTAACATATGAAAACAAAAAATATCTTTGTCTGTGTATGCCTGGGAACAACCTAAAAGAGTGTTTCAGCCTATGTATGTACCCAGTATCAGAAATTGATTATCAGGTAGATAAAGTTCGCTCAGCCATATATACAGTTATGATTCTGTTATTGATTATTTCTATATTTACAGGTTTGTTACTTGCTAAAACATTTATTACTCCTGTAAATGAATTAAATAAAGGATTAGAAGCATTAAGAAAACGTGAAACAGGAATTACCATCAATATAGAAAACCAAGATGAATTAGGTCAGCTAGGACAAGCATTTAATCAAATGATGTCAGACATTAAAGACATGCTCTTAGCTGGTGCTGTTCAACAATGTCTAATTCCAACAGGCAAATACAAATTAGAAGGCTATGACTGCCTTGTATATAACCAAATGGCTGCTGACGTTGGCGGCGATTATGCAGATATATTTGAATTACCCAATGATAGAATTCTTATCGTTATTGGTGACGTTACTGGTCATGGGGTATCATCATCGCTTTTAACAGCTATGGTTAAAGCTTCAGTTTTCAGATTTGCCAATAAAGACACTCCTCTAAATGAAATTACAACCAATACAAGCAACATGATTTTCGATTTATTGAATAAGAGAAAACTCATGACTTTCTGCGCTATCACTTTAGACAAAAATACCGGCGAAATGGCTATATGCAACGCTGGTCACCCCTACCCTATAATTAAAGCAAAAGAACCAGGCAATATCAGAAAACCAATTAAAACAAGCCTGCCGCTAGGTATATCGAAGAAAAGATGCAGATATACATCTGAGCCTGAAATGTTGAATCCAGAAGAAACTCTCTTTATTTATACAGATGGTTTCCCTGAAGCAGAAAACGATAAAGGTGAAGAATTCACTTATGAAAAATTTGAAGAGCTTATTTCCAACAGCGTAATAACTACAGCAGAAGAGTTTAAAAACCAGTTAATCTCTGTTTTCAAACAGCATCACGGTGAAAAGGAATTAGCCGACGATGTTACTTTTATAATTTTAAAACGCAAGGCGCTTCAAATCTAAAAATTTCCTTGATTGCCAACGCAATCTTTCTCCTTTAAAAGAGGTTGTCCGAAAACTAATTTTTAAGTCCAAATTAGTTGTGCTAATTGCCTACACATTTGTCATAAAAAGGGGGATATTAATATTTAATTACGCAGGCAAGCGCTTCAGAACGAATAACGTCACGTCATCATCAGGTTCAGTGCCGTCTTCCCACTTCTTGTATCTTTCAAGAAGAGTATCCATAATTGTTTGAGAACTATCCTGTGCCATTTCTGACAAATTCTCTTTAAAACGGTCATAGCCGTATTGTTCTTCAGTTTTACCCGTGGCTTCAACAATACCATCTGTATAAAAGACAATTGTTTCACCTTTATCTATAACAAACTCATCTGTTTGAAGCTTTCTCATTCTTCTCATAACCCCAATCGGCAAACCAGTCATTTTCAATTCTGTTATCTGACCATCTGATGAAATCTTCATCGGGAAGTTATGACCAGCATCTAAAAACACAGATTTTCCTGTAGGTAGATTAATTATAGTTGCAAAAAGAGTAATCATCTTCTTTACTGGCGGAGTGCAGAAATATGTATTAACAACAGAATTCAAATCCACAAAGAGTTCTTTTAAATCTCTAGTTTCCTTAAAACCATGATACAAAACCGCTTTTGCTATAGCCATAACCAAAGCCGAAGCTACGCCATGCCCTGAAACGTCTCCGATAATAACGCAAAGGTTGTCTTCATCAAGAAGCAGAGTATCAAAATAGTCTCCGCCAACTCCTGAGGCCATAGTATTAGAAAAGCATATTTCATACCCATTAAGCTTTGGCAAAGATTTTGGAAGCAAAGATTCCTGAATATACTTTGCCAGTTCCATTTCTTTAAGATCGCCAATCATCTTATTAAAACTCTGAGCTAAAACACCAAATTCGTCATTTTGAAGAGACTCAATTCTAAATTCAGAATTTCTTTCTTTTATGGCATTAACACCATCGCCTAGACGCTTTACAGGGTAAAGGAAAGTATCTGACAAACGATAACCTATAATTAAAGCAACGATAATAAAGAGAATTATGAATGCAGCTATCCAGTAAACAACCTTTACTAGTTGTTGCGTTATTTTTTCACATGGATAAAGAGCATAGAAAGAATATCCTCTAAGCTTCCCACTTTTTATAGCCATAAGCAGATAACGTTCTGAATTAATTGTAATTTCTGTTTCTATAGGTTTCTCACTATAATTAACTCTTCTAGAAACAGTTTTTAATTCTGAACTAAGAGAATTATTAGGGAACCACTCACCATTTTTATCATTACAAGCTACGATTATATAGTTTCTTTCTTTGGGATTAGTTTTACATTTTAATAAACGTTTATGTAAGTGTTCTCGTAATACATTATCTGTCATTCTTAAAATAAAGAAGTATTCATCACCATATTTAAGACTATTGGATAAACACCAATAAAGGTAGAACTCTGCAGATCCAAATTTAAAATCAAGAACATTATCTGGTCTACCCCAGAAAAGAGCCAACCCACATTCTGGACTAGTCAACGCATTTCTTAATACTGGGTCTATGGTATCCATTAAAGTTGTATTTCGCATTGTATCAATACAACACTTAGAAAAAGGATCAGTAACAGAATTCATTCCTTCAAAAATAACATAATTGGTAATCTGATTTATAAGAGAAGCATCTGAAACCTTTCTTCTTTCAATTATGGCTAATTCATGTTTTCCAAGACTATCTGCGAATTCCTTTCTAACTTTTTCATCGCTATCGTAATTCTGGAAATCTTTGACCATTTTTCTAAAATCTTCACGAAATACATTGCCTGAAGAACCAAGTTCACGATCTATATTAATTAAAACATTACGACCTTCATTTTTTACCTGAGAATAAATATTATCACGCATATCGCTGATATACTGATAAGACAAAAAAACAAAACCTAAAATAGGTGTAAATACAGCAATAAGGAAAAGAGCTATAAGCTTCGTTCTTATAGAAAGATACTGATTATGTTTTTTAACAGTATTTATATAAAAAGCAAGAATTGAAATTCCTAATAAAAGAATAATAGTTACAAAAATAGAATGAAAATCATCTATTTCTCGGCTTTGACTCCTTAATCCCCCAACTAACCAAATATCATCAATTTTTAAACTTTTCCATACTAGTCCGTCTGAATCAATATAAGCATCTTTTTGCCCCATTAAAGATGTTCTTAAAAAAACATTTTCATATTTTGTATTATTTTTTTCTCTAAAATCCTTATTACTTTCAGAAAAAGACCTTGTATTCCCTGTAAAGTTTCTTATAAAAGAGTCATCGAATTTTTCTTTATATCTTTTTGTTATTTTATCTAACCTGATATTAAAAGATGGTATATCCCAAAAGATAATCATAATACCCTTTTTATGATTTTGAGGATAATTCATCCAATAAATGTAACAGTTTTTTGTATTAACAATTATGGGAATAAGCCTGTTTCGACTGTCTAAAAACGTCCCTAACTTAAACTCATTTCCAAGTAAGCTTTTAAGTTGCTTCTTCAACTTCTTTGCAGAATCTGCTCTCTCCTCATAAGAAGCATCTAGAGTATTCCAAAGTTTAGTTGCCAAAAAACGCGATTTCAAGCTTATATCTCTAGGAGTAATCAGCGTTCCATTATCATCAAAAGCATATAAATCAGGATCTGAGGCTAAAAATTTACATAAAGAATGATAATATTCCCAAAAGGGAGTTAAATCTTTCTGTTTTTCTTTATAAGTAAACCATGCTCCCCTACCAACCTTTAATAAAAATGAATCTAGTGAAATTTCGCTTTCTATATCTTTAAAATTATTATCAATTATAGTAGAAAGTTCTGAAATATGCCTATTTCTTTCAGAAATAATTATATTATGCCCCAAATATAATGTAGCAAGTAATGGGAGCACAACAAACAGTCCTAGCGGAGCTGCATATTTTAAAAAGATTGAAAGTGAATTTTTAAAGGAAAACTTCATCAATTAACCAAAATTATAGAGGGTTAGAGCTAATATATAATATCACTAATATAATAAATTAGTAAAACAATAAAAGCATATTATCAGTCAGCGAAAAAGATGAAATTAATATTTATGTCGTTAGGATACGATATACTAAATGTAAAATAATTATTCAAAAGGTTAACCGAAAACAGATGAACACTTCAGAAGTCGCAATAGACGAACAAAAACCAGAAACTAAAGAAGTAAAAGGACCTTTTGGTCTTTTGAAAAGACTATATAATTGGGTTTTATCTTGGGCAGAAAGCAAATGGGCCGTTCCTGCTCTGTTTGTTCTAGCTTTTATGGAATCAAGCTTTTTCCCTATTCCGCCAGATGTTTTAATGATTGCTATGGCTTTAAGCAAATCTGAGAAATCACTCTGGTATGCTACTGTCAGCACAGTCGGCTCTGTTCTTGGGGCCCTGTTCGGCTACGTAATAGGTTACTGGTTCTGGTATGCTGTCGGAGACTATTTCTTCGCATATATTCCAGGTTTCACCCACGAATTGTTTGATAAAGTTAAACTGATGTATCAGGAAAACTCATCATTCATAGTTTTCACATCTGCATTTACACCAATTCCTTACAAGGTTTTCACTATTACAGCAGGTGTTACTCATGTTCCCCTGATGCCTTTTGTTATAGCTTCTATTTTGGGAAGAGGCGGACGTTTTTATCTGGTCGGCCTGCTTTTCAAGTTCTTCGGACCAAAGGTCAAAGTATTCATAGACAAATACCTGAATATTCTCACCATTCTTCTAGTGGTAATCTATGTTCTAGCTTTCTATCTCATACCAAAATTAGTCGGAGCAAAGTGAGACACTTTTGAGATGAGAGAAGTCTACACATTTGTCATAAAAAGTATAGCGTATGGGCTTTAGTCCTGAAAGCTATACGTTTATGACAATGGGTAGACTACAAAAGGGTATGTAGATTACCACGCCTACGGCTCTATTATTCCTTCTGAGTGGTAGGCTTTCGGAACGTAAAGTAGCAAAGTGAAATAGATAGAATAATAAAGGCGATTAAACCTCTAAGATTGCCATTAGGATGGTCTGAACCGGAAGTCAGTTTTCCGTCTGACACAGTGACATACGCTTTTTCATATTTGCCGAGAGTTATTTCTTCCTTAACTTCAGCACCGTTATATTGAGCTTTAATCTGGTATTTTTCGCCTTTATCATTAGTAATGGAAGAAGGTTCAACCTTATAGTATTTTTCACTGAAAGGCTGATTGTTTATGGTCACATTATTAAGCTGAGCTTCAATGTGAATACCAGGGCGACTTATAGGAGTCAATACACCTGAAAGCTTGTCAGAGAATCCCATTACTACCATCATTAGAACGCCAAGTAAAGCAGCACCAGCTATCAAACCAGAAGAATAAAGAACGCCAGATTCACGCTTTTCATCAATCTGCGGATCGTCTTTCTTTCTGTCAACCCACCAACGAATCAAACCGCCAACCATAATTGGTGTTGAAACAGAGATTGGCAAATATAAACCGACTGCAAATCCCAAAGCATTTATTCCAAGCATTTCAACAACCAGAGAAATAAAAGCTCCGCAGATAACCAAAGCCCATGGCAAGTTTCCACCAATAACACCGTCTATAACAGTTCTCATAAGATTAGCCTGAGGAGCATTGAGCTCGCCATGAATAATGCCATCTTTAAGCAGATACATTACAAAACCCATTGTAAGACCTGCTGTGACAACGCCTATTACTTCGCCCATCTGCTGATATTTGGGTGTAGAACCGATTAGAAAACCTGTCTTTAAGTCTTGTGAAGTATCACCTGCAATTGCTGCGGCTATACAAACGAAAGCCCCAACAGTCAAAACAGCTATTTTGGCATTCGGCATTGCAGATAAACCGCTGATAACAAATATAACACTGGTCAGCAGAAGAGTTGCGATGGTCATTCCCGATATTGGGTTAGAAGAAGAACCTAAGAGCCCAACAATTCTAGAAGACACTGTTACAAAAAAGAAGCCGAATAAAACAACTAGGAAACCTGTTACAAGAGATAACCAGAGGCTGTCTACAAAAACAAGAGCTTTCATATATATGGCTGTGGCTATAACCAGAGCTGCTGCAGCACCGAAAACAATCTTATTAGACAAATCAGTATCTGTTCTCTTAGAAGAGCCGGCTTCTTTGTTTCCTAATGACTTAAGACTAGTTTTAAAAGTTGAAATCATCATCGGAATAGATTTAAGCAGAGAAAGAATACCAGCAAAAGCGACTCCGCCAGCACCGATGTATTTAATATAATTGCTCCAGATGTCTCCTGCCGACATTTGGCTAATTAACATTTCGGTTGCTGGGTAAATAGCAACAGTGCTGTGTTCGCCAACCAGTGCAATTAAGGGAATAACGACCAACCAGCCGAAGATAGCTCCGCCCAGCATTATTGCTGAAATCTGAGGTCCTATAATATAACCTACACCAAGTAATTCCGGGGTAATTTCGCCAGATATTTCAGCTTTTTTATAGCCAGGAATTGCGGTGCCAATCTCTTTATTCCATAATCCCCAGAGATTGCTATGCATTAAAGCCTGATATAAAGCACCTATACCCATGCCCCAGAAGAGGGTCTTTGCTTTTGAAACATCACCCTGCCCCGAAACAAGCACTTCTGCACAAGCGGTTCCTTCTGGGTAAGGCAATTTGCCGTGTTCTTTAGAAATAAAACTACGTCTTAACGGAATCATAAAAATGACGCCGATTAAACCGCCGATTACTGCCATAAGAGTAATTTCTAGCTTAGATATTTCTGCTCCCCACAAAAAGAATGCAGGAATAGTGAAAATAACACCAGCTGCTACTGATTCTCCAGCAGAACCAATTGTTTGAACCAGATTTGTTTCTAGAATGGTTCCGCCTTTGAAGAAAATCTTGAAAATAGCAACAGCCATAACTGCAGCAGGAATCGAAGCAGATACAGTTAAGCCGACTTTCAAACCCAGATAAGCATTGGCTGCACCGAAGATTATTCCTATTACAATACCAATAATAATGGCTTTTATTGTAAATTCAGCAGGGCTTTCACTAGCTGGAATAACACTAGGATACTGATCTCCATCTATTTCTTTATAGGCCAAGGGCGACAATTTCTGGCTATTACTCATAAAGCTCTTCTCCGAATATAGATTTATCCTTCAATTCTTCGTTTCCTAATTACTCAAACTCTTTTTAACAGGGTTAAAATATTATTCTAACCAAATACGACGATATTGCAGAGCGCATTCTCCCATAGCCCCGATTTTAAGTCCTTTAACATTGGGCTGATGAAGAATATTCAAAGTATAAAAATACATAAAAACCATTGGTGCGTCTTCAACAATAAGCTTTTCAGCTTTTTCATAAACAGGAACGCGTACAACCAACTCGGTTTCATTTCTTGCTTCATCAAGCAGTTTATCTACTTCTGGATTACTATAATGACAATAGTTATAACCGCTACCTATATTGGAAGAATGAAACATAGTAAAAAGCAAACCGTCTGGGTCTGGGTAGTCTATTGTCCAACCCAGTCTGAAAAATGGAACTTCACCCTTTTCAATATTTTCTAAATGCTTTTCAAAACCAATCAGATTAAGTCTGCATTCAATACCCAAATCTCTAAGATTTGCCACTATAAAATCTGCAACTCTGCTCTGAAGCTGGTCATCATTTATTTCAAGAGTAATTACGGGGAAACCCTTACCATCAGGGTAACCTGCTTCAGCCAAAAGTTTTTTAGCTCTAGGCAAATCATAGAAATAACCAGACAATAAAGGATCATGCCCTGGAATACCAGGTGTCAGAACACCATTAGCAGCCTGTGCTCTGCCATTCAGAACTAATTTAACAATAGATTCACGGTCTACAGCAAAGTTTAAAGCCTGTCTGACAAGCTTGTTGTCAAAAGGCGGCTTTGTTAAATTCATTCCAAGGAAATTCAATCCCCAGAGATTCGATTCTTTTATATATTTAGAATATTGAGGATCATGTTTCATCTTCTGATAAACAGAGTCCGGCAAATCAACATGCTGTAATTTCCCTGCCAGATACTGGTTAAAACGGTCTTCTTCCTTTGGAATGACAACAAATTCCATTCCGTCTAGCCAAGGTCTGCCACGAAAATACTCTTTATTAGCTTCAAGCACATAGCCGTTTTCTGTTTTACCCTTCCATTTGAAAGCCCCAGTTCCAACTGGCATATTTTCTAGATTGTCAGCATCTTCATGAGGAACTATAAAAGCATTGCTAACACCCAATGTTGAAATAAACGGGGAAAAAGCGTGCTCGAGCTCAAACTGAATAGTATCGCTTGCTATAACTTTGATACCAGCTAATTCTTCTGTTTTCCCTTCAAGATAATCTTTAGCACCCTTAATTACTCTGAAAAAGCTGTTTTCATTATTTGAATTAGGCGTCAACAAGCGCTTGAAAGAAAAAAGAACGTCTTCTGCAGTAAGAAGTCTCCCACCATTCTTCGTAGCAATACCATTTACCACTTTATGGAAATGTACATCTTTTCTGAGTTTAAAAGTATATACCAGCTTGTTTTCACTAATCTGCCAGCTTTCTGCCAAACAAGGCTCTACTGTATCGGAAGTGCTGAATTCCACCAAACCATCATAAAGCTGACGGCAAATTTCGTTTGAATTAGATTCCTTTACCTGAGCAGGGTCAAGCAATATATAAGGGTCTGGGAAAGCTCGGCGATAAACTCCGCCATACTTCGGGCCTGTTTCTTTTTTTACTTCTTCCTTAGGCTTTTCTGGCTCATCACAAGCAGTCAGTCCCAGAATAAAAATCAAAGAGAATATGAATACAAGCCTTTTAAGCATAAACAAACCTCAAATCTGTTGGTGGATTATTAATTTTATCACGATTGCTACCCTTGTAACAAGGTTTTGTTGACAATTTCAAATCTGCCCCGATTTTAGCACTAAGGCCTCTCTTTGAAGTCATCCAGAATGAAAATGCACCCCAACAATAACAACACAACAACAAAGCACCAGTAGCTTGTGAAAATTTTCACACAACCGATAATTTTTCAAAGTTTTTTGTCCAATTTTCCGTTTTCGATTGATTACTATATGTGCATTTTTAAAAACAACAGTTTTCATTGATCTTGGTTTTTGTAGTTTTTATTTTGATTAAAGCTATAAGCCGCAAGCTTTAAGCCTAAAGCCAGATAGAATAATAAATACCAAAGACAATAAGAACAAGAAAAGGAGAAAAACATATGTATTACTTAAATCTTTCTAATGTTTCCACGCCCAAAGATTATGTTCTTAGAGAAGAATCCTCCAAATACAAAGCCAACGAAAGATACAAAGACAATCTTTTTAGATTCATTTTCGGCAGAGAAGAGAACAAACAGAACCTTCTGGACTTATACAATGCTCTGAACAATTCTAACTACAGAAACAAAGATGACTTAGAAATAAACACTCTAGATAATGTAATATACATGAGAATGAAAAATGATGTTTCCTTTGTTCTCGATAACCAGATGGTTTTGCTGGAACATCAGAGTAAATATAACCCAAATATGCCATTACGTGGTTTTCTATATTTTGCAAAGCTTTACGAAACAAGACTGGCTACAGAAATGAATCTGAAAAATATTTACTATCCTAAGCTTATTAAAATACCCACACCTCAGTACATTGTTCTTTACAACGGAACTGATAGAAAAATCGGTGAAAGTATCACGCTTAAACTTTCTGATGCTTTTGAGGATAATGATAAACCTGAAGGTTATGAATGGACAGCAAAAATGATTAACATCAACATTGGCAAAAACAAAGAATTATTGTTAAAATGTAAGATATTAGGTGAATATTCTTCTTTTGTTGAAAGCGTGAGAAAATATTCAAAAATAAATAAAGATTTCACTATTGCTGTAGATAAAGCAGTAAAAGAATGTATCGAAAAGGGTATACTTAAAGATTTACTGATAAAATATAATGCGGAGGTGAAAAATATGCTGTTAACTGAATTTGACGAAGAAAAAGACTGGGCTATTATAGCTAAAGGGTTCGAAGAAATCGGTTATGAAAAAGGCATTGAAAAAGGCAAAAAAGAAGGAATAAAAGAAGGCATGAAAGAAGGTAAAAAAGATTTAATTAAAACCATGCTCTCTAAAGGTTTAACAAAAGAAGATATTATTAAATACTCAGGTATTTCAGAAAAAGATTTTGATAATCTAGTTGTTTCTTAATGTATATAAAAAAAGAGAAGATTACGAGAAATTAATATATTTATATTGATAACCAACGCCTGAATAATCAGGCGCGTTTTTTCTATTCCTGAACAAGAACGATGCGGAAGCCTAGATGATGATTAGTTTTAGTGGGCACAAATGGACTTGTACGATAAGCAGAACGACAAAACCTTGCATAATCATGCCAACCTCCGCCTCTATTGACTATTTTCGTACCAGTAGCAGGTCCAGTAGGGTCAGTACAATCTCCACATTCTGAATAATAAGTTTCACTATGCCAATCCTTAACCCATTCTCTTACATTTCCATGCATATCATACAAGCCCCAGGCATTTGGGGTCTTCTCTCCTACAGGATGTGTTTCTGTTGCATTCTTGTAATACCACCCTACCACATTAAGATTTGCACAAGTACCATATGTAGCTTTAAGATTCAATCCACTGTTAAGAGCAGTATTAGTACCTGCCCTACATGCGTATTCCCATTGAGCTTCTGTCGGCAAATCAAACTTATATCCAGAAGGAATAAAACTTGTCAAATAAGTAGTAAGACTAGCGCAAAAAGCTAAAGCTTTTGTGTGGTTTACCATTTCAACAGGTCTAGAAGCCCAATTATCCTTATTTTTAAAATTAGATGGGTTATTACCCATTATAGCTAAGTATTCTGATTGTTTCACCTCGTAGATACCTATATAAAAGTCTTTAGATATTGTTACCTGATGTTGTGGTCTTTCTTGAGCATAGCCACCATTTTCCTTTGCTGGACTGCCCATTGTGAAAGTGCCAGCAGGTATTTTCTTCATCTCTAATATTATCCAATTAGCAGTATATGTTCTATCTCCAGTAGAACCTTTAGGAATTACTAGCGTAGTTGTTGCAACTTCAACTTCGCTTTCTGACCAACCAGCAAAAAGGTAAAAACCATTATCCATATTACCAGTTTTAGTCGGATTATTCAAAGTTATATCATCAGTATAAATATTGTAAGCAGTGGGATTTGGTGTTGCTACGGTTCCACCGTTGAGATTATAAGTTATAGTATATCTAGGAGTAAAACTAGCAACATAAGTTCTATCGCCTATAGAACCATTAGGTATAGTTACAGTCATAGAAGCCGTGCCATCAGTAATTCCAGTGCCTTCCCAACCTAAAAAGTCATAATCATCTTTTGTAGGATTAATCAGAGCAATCGTAGCTGACGTTATGTCATAACTTGTTTGATTGTCTGTTACAACAGTTCCACCGACTAAGTCACAAGTTATAGTATAATTTATAAGCACGTAATGAGCTGTAAAACTCTTAGCTTCTGTTGAACCTTGAGGTATTGATACCAGCATATTATCGTTACCAACTAAACCTGTACCACTCCAGCCGGTAAAAATATAACCAATCTTGCTGGGGTTAATCAGGGTAATAGTTTCAGAGCCTATGTTATAGCCTGTTGGATTATAACCTTCAACAATTCCGCCGTCTAGGTCGTAGGTTATGGTGTAAGCTACAGCAGAATAATTGGCATTATAAATCCTATTACCAGTTGAACCCTGCGCTATTGTTACTGTAGTTTCAGGAATTTCCCCATTAGAGCCTGTCCAGCCGACAAAATCATAACCATTTTTTGAAGGCGCATTGAGGGTAATATTTTCAGAAGTCACATTATAAGATGTAGGATTAGCATCATCAAGGGTTCCTTCGTTCAGATTACAGGTTATAGTGAACCTTTGTGTAAAAACTGCTGTATAGTTTCTAGCACCAGTAGAACCTTGGGGTATTGTCACATCCATAGAAGTTGTTCCATCTGGAATTCCTGTGCCTTCCCAACCTAAGAAATCATAATTATCTCTGGTTGGATTTTTCAAGGTAATGGTTGCTGATGTAACATCATAACTAGACGGGTTAGTTAAGCCCTGTGGCAAAGAGCCATCATTTAAAACATAATTTATATTATATGCAATTGGAACATAATTAGCTATAAAACTTAAATTTGATTTAGAACCCTGTATTATAGATAAAGTTTTAGAGGCTATATCTAAGCCAGTACCAGTCCAACCAATAAAGTCATAACCCCATTTGGCCGGGTTATTAAGAGTAAATGTTGCTGAAGCCTCATTGTAAGATATAGGGTTTGGCAGATTTACTTCACCACCATTTAAATTATAAGTAATCGTAAAAGCGTTGTTTACAGATTTCGTAGTAAAAGTGAAATCTTCTACATTTGTAATAGATAAACCATCAACATCTGTTACGTCATCAACAGACAAAGTATAGGTGGTAGCCGGTGCTAACTCTTCAGCAAAACCGATAGTCAATCCTTCTTCATTCCAGTCTTTTGTAATTTTATCGGGTTCGACATTAGTTACAGATACAGCATTTTCAACCTTTTCCTTGCCACTGTCGCTGAGCTCTTTTCCTATTTCTAGAGTAAAAATCGGATTAAGATCAAATAAACCCTCCTGATCGTCTTCCTTACCACTATCTATTCTAATAGCAACATCAACAAACTCATTTTGAACTATCGTGAAAAACTCAGTATAATTGTAAGGGAGTATCTTTTCTGAGTCTATTTTGTTAAAAAACTCTATAACAAAACCTGATGAGAAAGACTGTGTTTCTACTCCTTTTAAATTTAATTTAAATGAAAAATCTCCGTCAGTGCCAGTAATGTTTGATTCCAATGGGGAATAAACCAGGAAGCTATGAGAATAAGTATAGCCAGGAACAGTCTTATCGGCCATGCTAATCTGAGTAACATTGACGTCATTAACCTTTATTGGTACTTCTTCAGGCTTATTGTTACGATAAGTGATTCGTGCCCTTAAATCTGCAGGCTTTATAGAATCAAGTTTAACACCTTTTAAAATACCTTTGACAGTTAAATCTTCTAAGTATTTGCCCTCTTTCACTAAGATAGAATTAGTTGAAGAAGCAGTTAAACTACTGACAAAAGTTTCTGGAAGCTTGTTGCCTGAACTACCTTCATAAGATATAAGAGCAAACTCTGTTCCTAATCTGAAAAGGTTGAAAGTATTTTTACCAGTATTATCTTGAACAGTTCTAACATTTGCAATATTAGCTAGTATTTCATTAGAATCTGAATAATTGAAAAACCTCCAGGGGTCGGTATCACTTTCCTTGATAGCTGCCAGAACAATACCTTGAGGATTCTGAGGTTTGGGAAGAGTGATTTTAAAAGGTTTTTCAAAAGATGTTACGTAAGTCTTTGCTTCCAAAGGGTTTTCTGGATTTAAAACGGCTGAAATCTTATAAAGATAAATATCCGAATCAGATGAATTAATGAGAGAATCAGCATTTTTGGCTGTCATCTTCTTCTCAACAATAGTCACAACAATACCTGGCGTTAGGGTGTTTTCTTCTAAGCCTTCAATCTTCGCTCCAGATGGAAAAGTTACAGTAGGGAGTCGGCCTAATTCATCAATTACCAATTCTCTTGAGGTTACTACCACATCATCGTCAGAATGTTTAACAAAAACGATATCATGGGAACGTGAACAACAGCCATAGAGGACAGCAAACAAGCTTACTACCAAAAATAATACTGTAAGTTTTTTCATATTTGCGATACTTCGATAATTTTAGGGATTAGGCTTAGAGAGAGGAATTAGGAAATTGTTTTCAAAGCTATAAGTCTTAAGCTTCAAACTATAAGCTAGACAAAAGCAATAACCCTTTTTGGTGATTTATTTCTGGCTTAAAGCTTAGAGCTTGTAGCTTACAGCTTTTAGTATAACTTATTTAACCAACAATAATCAATAACTTGGCTATAAAGTAAGAAAAATATGTTCACCCATCACCTACTACTAATCACCAACCACTCAACTTGCCAAGCTTTGCTTGGCTCTCCACCCATTACCTACCAAAACGAACAATCGCTTGTGAAAATTTTCACACAATCGATAATTTTTCAAAGTTTTTTGTCCAATTTTCCATTTTCGATTGATTACTATATGTGAATTAAAAAACAGCCGTTTTTATTGTTCTTGGTTTTTGTAGTTTTTGTCGTTTAAAGAATTCTAGACCTAGGCTATTACAAAAAAACAATAAACACCAACTACAATGAGAACAGGAAAAGGAGAAAATATGTATTACTTAAATTTTTCTAATGTTTCTACGTCAAAAGAAAATGTTCTTAAGGAAGATTCTACAAAATATGACGCTAACCCTAATTATAATAATGATAATTTCTTTCAAGATGTTAGAAAAATAATAGAAACTGCACGCAAAAATGCTGTTCGCAGCATAGATTTTTGTCGTGTTCAGATGTATTGGCAACTTGGCAAAAGAATAGTTGTAGAAGAACAAAAAGGCAAAGAAAAAGCTGATTATGGAACATATTTAATCAAAAATCTTTCTCGAATGCTTGAAACAGAATATGGAAGTGGATTTTCATATAGACAACTGGCTTTTTGTAGGCAATTTTACATAGAATACCCAATTGTGAACGCATTGCGTTCACAATTAAACTGGTTTCAATATCGCCTGTTAATACAAATAAATGATAAAGATAAGAGAGAGTATTATGAATTAGAAGCTGTAAACAACTCTTGGACAGGTAGAGAACTTGAAAGACAAATAAACTCTATGCTGTATGAGCGTTTGTTGATGAGCAATGATAAAAAATCTCTTTTAAAAGTTGCTCGAAAAGAAATAATACCAGAAAAACCCGAAGAAATAATAAAAGACCCTATGGTGTTAGAATTTCTTGGTTTAGAAAGAAAAGCTACTTATTATGAAAAGGATTTGGAATATGCTATTATTTCTCATATTGCAGATTTCTTGCTAGAATTAGGAAAAGGTTTCTCTTTTGTTGCTAGACAAAAAAGAATATTGCTTGAAGATGACGAATATTTTGTAGACCTAGTTTTTTATAATAGGTTATTAAGGTGTTTTGTTATTATAGAAACAAAAACAGATAAGTTGACTCATCAAGATCTTGGACAGTTACAAATGTATGTTAATTATTTTGATAGATGTGAAAAATTGCCTGAAGAAAATTCTACAATAGGTATTTTACTTTGTTCAGAAAAGAATGATACTGTTGTTAAGATGACTTTGCCTGAGGACAATAAAACTATATTAGCTTCTGAATACAAACTCTATCTTCCATCAGAAGAACAATTATCCAAACAAATATCAGAAATAAAACGAAAATTAAATCATAAAAGGTAAGATTATTATTTTTGCTATTCTGTCTCCAACTATGGTCTTGTATCTCAATTTTGGGTCTTATATATAACAATATATGTCTGGTAGGACATTACATTAATAACCTAGGTGTATCTGTTAAAAGCAAATTATGCAAATTTCAAATCGAATTTGAAATTTGCTTCAGATGTTGAAAATCCAACTGTTATCTATTCTGGCGACTTAGAAACCCAAACAAAAGTCATTAATTACATTAATTTCAAAAATATCGCCAAATTGTTTTCGTAATTTCACCTATCACTCACCACGCCAAGCTTCGCTTGGCTCTTCGCTCTCAGCTCTCCGCTCTTTGCTCTCAACTTATGGTCTTCCATCTTCCATCTTCCATCTTCAATCTTCAATCTTATATCTTATATCTTATATCTCAAGTTTTAGTCTTATATCTCCATTTTTGGTCTTATATCTTATATTAAAATATTGTACTTGCAAAGTTTTTGATTACGTGTTAAACTCTTCGACTAACTTGCAAAGCTAAATTGCAAGCGATTATTATCAAGTTAGCGGTACGTCAAGGATTTGGCGATATTTTGCTATTAGGAGAAAAACGAATGGAAAATGAAAATGAACGGATAGTTGGTACAATCCGTAAATTTGTTTTAGATTCTTTCCCCTATGAAATCTACGACGTAACCCTCAAGAATCTAGGGAAAAAGAAAGTATTAGAGGTCTTCATAGATAGTCCTCAAGGGGTAACCGTAGATGACTGCGAAAAAGTCTCGAGGGGCCTGAGCAATTATCTTGATGAAGTCGACCTTATACCAGATGCCTATACCTTAGAGGTGTCATCGCCAGGAATAGAAAGAATCCTGAAACGGCAGGTAGACTACGAACGGCATGTTGGCAAATTGGTAAAATGGACGCTTCATACAGAAGGCACTGATGGTAAGGTTCGCAAAGAGGTATTTGAAGGAAGATTGCAGGAGTTTACTCCTGATAAGATAACAGTTCAGACCGGTAAGGAACTCCGAGAGTTACCACTCAGTAGCGTAAAAGAAGCCCAAGTAGTATTTGAGTTTCCGAAAGAAATGAGTGCTAATAAAAGGAGGAGGAAATAAAGTGGCTAATATTAATTTGATTGATGCTTTAAAAGAATTAACAAGTGAAAAGAATATCCCTATGGATGTTCTTATAAAAGCAATAAAAGAAGCACTTGTTGTTGCGTATAGAAAGATGTCTGATTCAGACGAAAATATCGAAGTAAGACTAGATGAAGCAACTGGAGAATTCAGAGTTATATCTTTAAGCACAGTAATTGACAGCGATGTTTTGGAAAACCCCGATAGTCAGCTTACACTTGAAGATGCCAAAGAATTAGATCCAGACGCTCAGCCAGGCGATATAGTTGAAGAAGATGTTACTCCTTCTGATTTTGGACGTATTTCTGCACAAACCGTTAAGCAAGTTGTTAGTCAGAAGCTTGTTGAAGCCGAACGCGACTTAATTTATGGTGAATTCAAGAACAAAATAGGTCAGATTCTCAATGGCAGAGTTCAAAGAGTTGAACGCAGACATGTTTATGTAGAATTTGACAAGGCCGATGCTGTTATTCAACCTAAAGATCAGATTCCTGGCGAAATGTTCCGTGTTGGTGATCGTATTAGAGCATACATTTCTGATGTTAAGCCAACAAATAAAGGACCTCAAATTATACTTTCGCGCAGTGACCCTAAATTTGTTGAAATGCTATTCAAGCAGACTGTTCCAGAAATATCTGATGGAATAGTTGAAATTAAGTCCTCCTCTAGAGAACCAGGCTTAAGAGTTAAAATTTCCGTTTCTACAAACGACAACAAAGTAGACCCGGTTGGAGCATGTGTAGGTCTCAAGGGAAGCCGTATAAGAGGTGTAGTTGACGAACTCAACGGTGAAAAGATTGATATCGTAAGATACAGTGATAATCCTATTGAATACGTAACTAACGCACTTAGCCCCGCAAAGGTTGTTTCTGTTAAAGTTTCTGAAGATAAGCGCAATGCCTTGGCTATCGTAACCAAAAACCAGCTGTCTCTGGCAATAGGTAAAGAAGGTCAGAATGTTAAGCTTGCTACCAAACTTACTGGTATCAAGATTGATATTAAGACTGAAGAAGACATTGAACGTATGAATGCAGAGAAATCTGACAATGAGTAATGCCGGAGGTCATGGATGGGTATAAGAATACACGAAGCTAGAAAAAAATTTAATCTTAGTTCAAAACAGATGAACGATGTTTTGACCAACATCGGATACACCGGCAGTATGAATGCTCTTGCAGGTTTGTCTGACGATATAGTTGCTAAAATAGAAAAGCATCTTGCTGCAAAAACAGCTCCTGCTGTAAAACCTGAAATCAAAAAACAGGAACCAGCTAAGCAGGAACAACCTAAACCTGTTCCTCAAAAAGTTGAAGAAGTAAAACAGCAACCTGTTATTCAGAATGTAAATAAAAATCAGAATAATCAGAACAACCAGCAGAAGCAAAACAATCAGAAACAGAATTTCAAGAATAAAAACAATAATCAGAATCAAGATAATCAGCCACAGCCTTACTATGGTGAATCAAGCCGTGATTCTGGTAGAAAATTTGATAAAAACAGAGATAAAAACAGAAGAGACCGAGATTATGACGATTACGAACTCGGTGGTGGTCGCCAGAATGAACGTCAGAATGAACAGCGTTTGAATGACCGCCGTTTAGACAAAAAGAGACTTGGTCCTAAGATTCACATTGAAGACGATGATGATGACGAAATAGAAGTAAATAAACAGATAACCATCATCAAAACTGCTTCTCCAAAGAAAGAAAATCAGCTTTCCAACAAGAAGAAGCATGACAAGAATAAAAATAAGCGTGCTCATTTCTCAAAGAAGGTTCAGGCGGAAATGCGCGAACAGGAACGTCAAACAGAAGCATTGCTTGATAGAAGACAGAATCAGCAGGTTGAAAGCGAAGATGATTCTTTACCGAAACTAATGGTTCCAAGAGATGTGACAGTTAGTCAGTTAGCAAAATATTTGGAAATAGACGCTATCGCTATTATTAAAAAGCTATTTGAATTAGGTGTAGTTGCTAGTTTGAATCAGCGTCTAGAAGAAGACCATATTCAATTAATTGGTGCTGAATATGGTAAAGAAATAATTTTCTCAGAAACAGTTTTTGAAATCGAAGATACTCCGGATGATGCCAAGGATTTACGTGTCAGACCACCAGTAGTTACTGTTATGGGTCACGTAGACCACGGCAAAACTTCTTTAATCGACTACATACGTAAAACTCATGTAGCAGCAGGCGAAGCCGGTGGAATTACTCAACATATCGGTGCTTATCAGGTTAAGCTTCCTAATGGAACGATTACATTTATCGACACCCCAGGTCACGAAGCATTTACAGCAATGCGTGCTCAGGGTGCTCTTGTAACAGATATAGTAATTCTTATCGTTGCAGCAGACGACGGTGTTCAACCTCAGACGATAGAAGCTATCCACCATGCTCAAGCAGCAGGTGTTCCGATAATCGTAGCCATAAACAAAGTTGATAAACCAGAATCAAGCGTTGATAAAGTTAAACAGCAGCTTATGCAGCAAAACCTTGTTGCAGACGATTGGGGTGGACAAACCACTATGATTCCAATTTCTGCAAAAACTGGTCAAGGCGTTCAAGATTTACTTGAAATGATTCTGTTGCAGGCAGAAATGCTTGAACTAAAAGCTAATCCAAACAAAGCAGGTTTTGGAACAATCATCGAAGCCAAACTTGATAAAGGTATGGGCCCGATGGCAACCGTTCTTATCCAGAATGGTCGTGTTCAGCTTGGCAACGATATTATATGCGGAACCTCTTACGGTCGTGTAAAAGCTTTGATAAACGATGCTGGTCAACGTGTAAAAGATGCTGGTCCAGCTTCTCCAGTAATGGTTTTAGGTTTAAATGAAGTTCCTAAAGTCGGTGACAAAATGGCAGTTGTTGAAAGTGCTAAATTTGCCAGATACGTTGGTGAACTTCGCATGAAACGCGAAAGAGATGAAAGACTCTCTCGTGAAAACCACATTAAACTTGCTGATTTGTTTAAAAAGGTTACCGAAGGCGCTGCTAAAGAACTCAATATCATTATCAAAGCAGACGTTCAAGGTTCCTGCGGTGCTTTAAAAGACGCTTTGGAACGCTTAAGCACAGACGAAGTCAAGGTAAACGTAATTCATACTGCTGTTGGCGGTATTACTGAAGCTGACGTAAATCTTGCTTCTGCCAGCAATGCTATCATCATTGGTTTCCACGTAAGAACCATGACTGGCGTTGACGAAGCAGCAAAACAGGAAGGCGTTGATATTCAGATTTTCAGAATCATTTACGATGCAATCGATGCCGTTAAACTAGCTCTTAAAGGTATGTATGATCCTGAATACCAGGAAGAAAACATCGGTAAAGCAGAAGTCCGCAAAGTTTATAAAGTTTCAGGTGTTGGAACAATCTGCGGTAGCTATGTTATCAGTGGTGTTGTAAGCAGACAGTGCCTAGTCAGAGTTTTCAGAGACAACATAGAAATCTATGAAGGCAAGCTGGCATCACTTAAACGCTTTAAAGATGACGTCAAAGAAGTTAAAGAAGGCTATGAATGTGGTCTTTGCGTAGAAAACTATAATGACGTTAAAGAAAACGATGTTCTCGAATTCTATAGAATGAAAGAAATAGAAAGAGAAATCTGATATTCCTGACAGCCTATGATGATAGTTGCTATAGGAACCTTTGAAATGTCTTTCCCTGAGGCTAATAGCCTCAAGGAAAAGCGTCAGATATTACGCAGTATAAAAGATCGTGTTAGAGCTAAGTTTAATGCTTCTATTGCCGAAGTTGGCAATAACGATGATTGGAACCGTGGTACAATAGGTGTTTCTGTAGTAGCAAACGACAAAGTTTATCTAGAAAAAGTTGCCGCAAAAATAGATGCTTTAATAGCAGATTATTCAGAGTCAGAAATAGTAGATACATATTGGGATTACGTATGAATAGAAGACAAGAAAAAGTATCCTCGGTGCTTTTACACCAGCTCTCAACAATAATAAACCGCAGAGTTCAAGACCCTAGAGTTCGAGGGGTACACATCGTAGATGTGGAAGTCAGTCATGATTTCAGCTTTGCAAAAGTAAGATACAGCTTTTTAGATGAAGGTCAGAAACCGGAAGACATTCAAAAAGGCTTAGATTCAGCTAAAGCCCTTATACGTAAAGAACTCAGAAAAGTTCTTACTCTAAGAGTTGTTCCAGAACTAGCATTTTTCTATGACTCTTCTATTAAGCATGGAGACCATATTCTTGAACTTCTCAGATCATTAGAATCCTCTGATAAATCTATGGCAGAAGCCGAAGAAGAATCTAATCCCTCAAATGACATCATAAAGGACAACATAAATGAAGGTTAATTGGCCTAGTCCTGAATACGATAAGACTATAGAACAGATTTTAGAAAAGCTTGATAAAGCTCAAAACATTTTTACAATAGCCCACCCTTATGCAGATGGTGACGCTATTGGTTCTGAACTAGCTTTGTACCATTATTGCAAATCTGTTGGCAAAAATTGTGTTGTTCTAAATTTTGAACCTGTTCCAGAACAGCTTTCCTGGTTGGAAGGCTATGATATCTGCACCAATAAGTTACCTGACGATGTAGATTTCGATTTAGCAGTATTAATGGAAACCACAGAAGCCCGCCGAATGGGTGACCGTGTAAATCTCTTTAAAAGAGCAAAATCAACAATACACATAGACCATCATATAAATGTTGCTGGCTTGGGCGATATTAATCTCATGGATGAAAAAGCTTCTTCAACCTGTGAAATTCTTTACAATATTCTTGAAAAAACAGGTGTTGAGCTTTCAAAAGCATGTCGCGAAGCCCTTTATGTTGGCATCATGACTGACACAGGTAATTTCAGATATAACAACGCTACATCCAGAGCTCATGAAGTAATAGCTAAGATTTTAGGAAATGACTTAATTGTTGATGACATATATAAAATAGTCTATGAAAATACAGGTCTAAACCGCGTTATTATTCATGGTCTTACAATGTCTAGAACTAAGCCTGACTATAATGGCAAAATAGTTTCTAGTTGGCTTAAGCTAGAAGATTTTGAAAAATTCGGAGCCTCTGAAGTTGATGCAGACGGTGCTATTCGCAATATTAGCTGTATTAATGGAATTGAAATAGCTCTTCTTTTTAAAGAAAATCCTGATAATAGAGTAAAAGTAAGTCTTCGTTCATCTGGAAACATTGATGTAATGGCTATTGCCAAACAGTTCCAGGGTGGCGGGCATATTCTTGCAGCAGGCGTAACTCTTAGCGGTAACATGGAAGAAGTTAAAGATAAGGTAATAAAAGCTTGTATTGAGTCAATAAAAGAGTTTGAAGGTAAAAAATAAAATGGTAGATGGCTGCTTAGTAGTATACAAGCCTAAAGGCATTACATCTCACGATGTAATAAATAAAATCAGACATGTATATAAAATAAAAAAATGTGGTCATGCTGGAACCTTAGACCCAATGGCTCAGGGCGTTCTTTTAGTCTTCTTTGGAAAAGCATTAAAACTTATTAATTTTATACCCGCTGAGCACCTTGATAAAACATACCTTGCAAGGTTAACACTTGGGAAAACTACTGATAGCTACGATGCCACAGGCAACATCACTTCAGAATACAATGAGTCGACAGACTATTCCCAAGAAGAAATCAATAAAGCTATAAATTCATTTATAGGTAAATACGACCAAATACCACCTGTTTTTTCGGCGATAAAAATTCAAGGGAAAAAAGCTTATGCTATGGCCAGAGCTGGTGAAACCGTTGAACTTACAGGTCGTCCAGTAGATGTTACTTCAATAAGATTGATCAAAGATTATAATCATGAACTGAATCATAATTTATTGATTCGTGTACATTGTTCGAGAGGAACATACATTCGTTCTGTCGCCCATGATATAGGGCAAAAGCTTGGTTGCGGTGCTTATCTTTCTTACCTTCTCAGAGAAAGAGTTGGGAAATGGGATTTTTCTCACGCTTTCCCTTACTGGAAGCTAGAAAAAGGTATTCCTTTTGAAAATGATTCTGCTTTTACTAAATTTTCAGATGTACTTTCTTGCCCGAAAATAACCGTAAAACCAGAAACTATTTTTAAAATATCCAATGGGCAGGCTATAACCCGCAAAGATATTACTAATATTGAAACCAACAATGATGAATTATCTACTATTTTTCAAATTTTATCACCAGAACGTGAATTAATAGCTATTTATTCATCAAATAAGAAATCTAATGAAAATCCTGATTTAAAGCTTCTTCCGATGAGAGTTTTCCACCAAAATGAAACCGATTAATATATTATCCGACACACAAGATTTTTCTCCTTCAGTTGTAGCAATAGGTTTTTTTGACGGTGTACACTTAGGGCATCTGGAATTAATAGGCAAAATGATTGCTTATGCTAATTCAAGACAGCTACCCCCTATAATTTTTACTTTTGACCAGTCACCCAAACAGGTATTAAACCAAGATTTTGACGGTTATTTAACCACACCTAAAGAAAAATTCCAGCTTTTATCTGAAATTGGTGCAGACAAAGTTTGTTATATTCCCTTTACAAAAGATTTTGCTAATCTCAGCAAAGAAGCTTTTGTAAAAGAAATTTTAATAGATAAACTTAATGCACAAGCAGTATTTGTAGGATTTAACTTCTGTTTCGGAGTAAATAAATCTGGTAATTCTGAAAATCTAAAAGAAGAATTGTACAAATATAATCGTGAATGTCATATCATCGACCCGGTAAAAGATAAAGATAATATGACTATTTCCAGTTCTGCAATCAGACAAATAGTTAGAAACGGTGACATTACATTAGCCAATAATCTTTTAGGCAGAAACCTTTCATTTTCTGGCAAAGTTGTACACGGTGACCACAGAGCTACAGGAATGGGTTTCCCAACAGCTAATCTTTTGCTTGAAAACAGCCAGAAATGTCTGCCGCCTAATGGAGTTTACGCTTGTTATGTAGATACTGCTAACGGTACATATCCTTCCATAGTCAACATAGGATACCGCCCCACTTTTAATAAAAACACCCATCTTTTAGAAGCCCATCTTTGCAATTTTACTGGTAATCTTTATGGGAAAGAAATCAGAGTTAAATTTTTAAAATCTATGAGACCTGAAATCAAGTTTCCAAGCATGGGTGCTTTAATTGCTCAGATAGAAAAAGACCGCCAGACAATGATGGAAATAATATAAACTTTTTTACTATTTAGAAGTATAATAATATAAATAAAATTTTGTTAACTTTTTCTCAAGGAGAAAACAGAAATGAAAAAATATTGTAAAAGTATTTTATTCGTATTATTGATGTTGGCTGTCTTCTGCTTCCAACCCAATAAGGCAATGGCCGTAGATGAAGTTGATTTCGGCATTTATTATCAAACAATCGAAGAAGTAGTTACAATAAATGAAGATGTCCCTGCAGATGCTTCTCTTTGGGATAAAGCAAAACACTTAGGTAAATCTATAATCAACTGGGGTAAAAAGACCTGGGAAAGTGAAATCACTAGAAATTTCACACTTGGTGAAGGTGAATCTCTCTGGTATTCAAAAACCGATTCTAATATCGCTTATAAAGTAAAAAGAACAAAAGTAACAACAGAAGAAGAACTGTTTAAAGCTATGGGGAAAAGTTCTGAAGACGAACTCACTTATGGACAGAAATGTCTTCTTTCATCTTTCAGAGCCGCAAAATCAGCATCAATGGAATCTAGAGCTGATGCTAGCTATCGCAAGAATATTAAATTGATTTTAACAGACACAGGTGACTATGCAACAAGAAGAAATGATACTAATCCTGATGTTCGTACTGATTTTTGGCCCTGTTCTTCTGGTCCAACAATCTCTATGAGTGACGCTAAGTATAAATACAGTGAAAACTCTACTCCAAGTGGCACAGAAGATGCTTATACAACTACTTTCCATGAATATGCTCATTCAATGGACAGAACTTTCTCTCTCCAATTAAAACCCTATGGTCAAGATGGCAAACATTACACTAATGAAGTCACAACCGCAAGAATGGCTTTTATAGAAGGTTGGGCTGAATACAATGAAATGATTGAAAGTGAAGTTATGGCTAAGGAATATCAAAATGCTACAGCTTCTCTATCAGTTGAATCCAAAAAGAAGGGTGAATCTGGCGAATATTCTGATTTAGACCCAGCCGAAGCTACATTTGAACAACTTCTAGCTGCTGAAGCCTATAACTGCAATACTTTATTTAGTCTATCTAAAAACTTAAATGATGGTAAGGCAAAAATAACAAAAGCCTTCACAAGCACTAGATGGAACCTTTTCAGAGATTTAAAAACCATAGTCAAGAAACTTATCAAACAAAATCCTGAAGACACAGAAATTATATGCAAAACAGTTGATGAAATGTTCCTCGGCAAGATGAACGAAAAAGAATTCTATCAGATGTTTGGAAAAACCGATGAAACTAAGGCTTATTTTGAAAAACGCGAAGCTAGTAAAAACGGTGGTGAAACATCAGAAGAATCTACTTCCGATGATAAAGTTGAAATAGAATCTACTACTGACGTTACCGTTTCTACAGAAAACAAGTTAACAGTAGAAAGTGAAAGCGAAAACGATAGCCCATTCGATGATAATTAATCTTTAATTATTGCTGAAGAAAAGAATCCCTCGGATAACTCCGAGGGATTTTTTTATATATAATTTCAGATATCTTCTAAATCAGTAAGATTTGCTCCTGCCGCCATATCACAAACCAAAGGTACATTAAGAGCGACACAGTTTTCCATAATACGTTTCAATTCTGGAGCAAGAACAGCCAATTCGCTCTCAGGCATTGAGAAAATCAATTCGTCGTGTATTTGTACAACCAATTTTGCTTTAAAACCCTTTTGTTTAATATAATCACAGGTGTCTATCATAGCCTTTTTTACAAGGTCAGCAGCAGAACCCTGCAGACGGGTATTCTTAGCCATTCTTTCAGCAGCACTTCTAGGCTGGAATTTTGAAGAATTAATATCTTCTATTTTTCTAACACGACCTAACAAAGTAACAACTTCACCTGTTTCCTTTGCATTATTAACTACACCTTCGAAAAATTCATTGACCTTTGGGAAGCTTTCAAAGAATGAATTGATATATTCCTGTGATTGATTTCTCGGTACACCTAAATCCTGCGACAAACCATGCGCAGAAATACCGTAAATAATACCGAAATTAACAGTCTTACCAACGGAACGTTCGGCAGAACTTATTTCTTCGACAGGTTTTCTGAATATTTTGGCAGCACTAATAGCGTGAATATCAATTCCCTTATTATAAGCCTCTACCAAAGCAGGATCTTGAGAGAAATGTGCAAGCATTCTAAGTTCTATCTGTGAATAGTCTATAGAAAGGAAAACATCACCTTTTCTTGGCGGAATAAAGGCTCTTCGAATCTTTTTTCCCCACTCTGTTTTTATTGGAATATTCTGTAAATTCGGGTTGGAACTGGAAAGACGGCCAGTTGCTGTAACAGCCTGATTAAAGCTAGCATGAATAAGACCTGTTTCCTTATCAACCAAAGAAAGCAGAGAATCAGCATAGGTTGATTTAATCTTCGCCATTTCTCGATATTCTAGAAGTTCGTTACAGATTGGATGAGCAAAAGAAAGCATCTTAAGCACATCGCTGTCTGTAGAATAGCCTGTTTTAGTCTTTTTTGGTGGAATCAGATTGAGCTCATTAAACAACACTTCGCCAAGTTGCTTTGTAGAATTGATGTTGAATTCATGACCGGCATAATCATAGATTGATTCTTCAAGCTGAGCAATTCTGCCTTCTACTTCATCGGACATTTTGTGCAAATAATCACTGTTTAAGCCTATGCCTACGGTTTCCATATTCATAAGTATTTTAAGCAAAGGCATTTCAATATCTTCAAAAAGTTTTGTTAAACGGCGTTCTTCCAATTCTGCCTTTAATTTTGGATAAAGCTGCATAGTTAGAAGAACGTCCTGGCAGCCGTAATCTTTGGCGGTTTCTAATTCAACACTGGCAAAATCGCCTGCACCAGCAACTTTATTATATTCAGTAACTTCAAAATTTAAGAGACTCTGACCCAATGACTTCAAAGCATTTGAGCGAGTCGGGTCTATAACATAAGCAGCTATCAGAGTGTCAAAAATACAACTAGAGCTGAAGAATTCAGTATTTTCCTTGTTTTCACAAGATATTTCAACGCCTTCATTTCTCAAAAACTCTAAGTCAAATTTTAAATTATGACCAATTAACAGCTTGTCAGGTAATTCTTTATTTAAAAATTCAAAAAGCTGTTTGGGTTCCATTTGGTCGGCAGGAGTTAAACCCAAATAACTATGTCTTATAGGTACATAAGCTGCTTTTTCTGTGCCAGAAGCAAAAGAAATACCAATTATTTTATCATTAAATGGACTTAAACCATCTGTTTCAACATCTAGACATACTTTATCGCTAATCTGCTCCTTCCAGAAAGCTTTTAATTCTTCTAAGTTATGGATTAAAACTCTTTCACCAGGCAGTTTGTTCGCTGTATCAAACAAACCTTTTTCGCCTTCTTCCCCAACCTTTCTTGCTACACCAAAATCACGAGGAACATCTGTTGCAACTGGTTTAAAATCAGCTCCGCCACTGAATTCCTTATAGAGGCTGTTAAATTCATACTGCTGTAAGAACATTAAAAAAGCTTCTGAATTCAAGTTGGCTTCATTCCAATTAAGTTCAGAATTTGATTCAAAAGTCTTTACATCTGTAACTATTGTTGCAAGGAAATGTGATAGTTCGGCAGATTCCTTGCCGTCAAGAAGCTTCTGACGCATTTTTTCATTTTCGACTTTATCAATATTTGTATAAAGGTTTTCTATGTTGCCAAACTGCTGAACAAGAGCCATCCCCTTTTTTTCACCAATACTTGGAACCCCTGGGATATTATCCGAAGTATCGCCCCAAAGAGCTTTCAACTCAATTATTCCCTTGGGCTCAAAACCGTATTCCTGATTGAAAACCTCAGGAGTCATAGGCTTCATCTCGCTGACACCTTTATGACAGAGTGTCACTGTAATTTTATCATCTATAAGCTGCAACAGATCGCGGTCACCTGTTATAACTTCTATATCATAAGCAGATTCCAATGCTTTTGCTGTAGAACCTATTAAATCATCAGCTTCATAGTCTTCATGAGTCATGATTTTGATTCCAAGGGCATCAACAGCTTTATGAGCCAGTGGCAGTTGCATCAATAATTCTTCAGGAACAGGCTTTCGCTGAGCCTTATATTCCGGATATTTCTTTTTTCTGAAAGTGTTTCTTGATGTATCAAAAGCAACAGCAACCAAATCAGGCTTTTTGTCTTTTAAAACCTTTGTCAGCATTCTTACAAAGCCATAGACAGCACCAGTCTGCATACCATCTCTAGTTTTCAAACGCTGGTTCCCAAATGCATAAAATGCTCTGAATACGATATTATTACCATCAATTAAAAGACAATGAGCCATTGATTTTTCCCCTATTAATTATTTTTATTCCTTAAAACTTTTAAGTGTAATTCCAATATCCTGGAGAATAATATAATTCACGTTGCATAAGTAATATAAGGATCTACAAATTTTATTTACATTCCAATATATACCAAAAGCGACTTTTGTACAACTGCTTAATTCTCTGTGTTTTTGTTATTGGCATTAATTATACAAAGAATTAATTAGCAAATAAACATAAAAAAAGTGAAGAATCAAGATTTGATTGTAAGACATAAACCTAGATTAGAAATCAAATTTAGATTTCTTTCAGACCTCGACAAAAGCTAATTATTTAATATTTGCGCTATAGCTTTCTTTAAATTGGGTAAATCTATAGTAATAGTTTCCCAAGCAGATTCCAAATCTAAATTAGAATACTGATAAGCAAAAATATCTCTTATTCCACACCAAGAATGCCAAGGTATATTTTTGTATTCATTTCTTATATCAGAGGAAACTAACTTGCACAACTCACCTATTTGCAAAATACACATACAACAGGCATTTCTGTATACTGAGTTTTTAGAAAAGAGATCAAAGTCATTTCCAAACATATTAACAGCTTCATCAATTTGATTGCAGTATTCTATTATTTTCTTTAAAACAAAATAATCCTTATTCTTCATAGATTAATATTTCAGAATCCATTATTGATTTTCTAAAATCTTCTGCTATTCCTGAAGTTGTAACTACATCAACAGACATATTTAAAACTTTTTGTACATCTTGCAAAAAACTAGATAATTTCAGCAACGAAAAAGATTGATTCCCTTTTTCAATTAAAAAATCAACATCACTATTTTCATTTGCGGTGCCTTTTGCGTAAGAACCAAATAAAAAAACACGTTTTAAACCATATTTTTTTGCTATAGGTTCAATACTATTTTTTATTATAGTTATGTCTGTCATGACTACCTACTTTATTTCATTTATACATATAATTATATAACCTATAAAGTAAAACGACAAGTTTTCAGGCAAACGCATTATAATTCATTACTAAATTAACTTAGCGATAAAAAAGTGTAATTACTGAACTTGCTAATGAAGCAATATCATTTTTTCTTGTTTTCTAAAGGTTACAAAGTAAATACAGATAATCCTGAAGATTTACCCCTATGGAAAAACATGAAGTGATTATCTGTTTTTATAAATTGATGCCTATAACTTAAGTATTTGAAGTTTCAACAAGATTTGATATCCAGACGCCCTTTTTGATTAAAATGTAACCAGTTATTATTTTTATTATTTCGAGCCCATTTACAAGTATAAAAATACTTAGAATAGGCAACTCAGTGAATTTGCACAAAATAAAAGCTGTGGGAACAATAAATATCCAACTGAAAACACTGTCGAATAAAAAGGTTATAAAGGTTTTTCCACCGGAACGCAAAACAAAATAAAGCGAATTCAAAATACCGTGCATAGGCAGACAAATTGCATTAATAATTATGAAATTTCTTCCCATAGCCCTGATAGCATCTGTAGTTTCAAAGAATGTTGGAAAAATACCAGAAATAGAAATTACCATACAGGTTACGATAAACCCAAGAAAGCCGGAAAATCTAGTTAAACGTAGCGCATTTGCCTTCGCACTATCAAATTCTGAAGCACCTAACTGCTGACCAATCAGGATTCCTATAGCATTCCCCATAGAAATAATTACAACAATTACCAAGTTTTGCAGCGTTCCAGATATATTCATGGCAGCAACAACATCTAAGCCTTTTAGGGAATAACATTGGAAGGTTGAAACAAAACCCAGAGCCCACAAAAATTCATTTAAAAATATAGGCAGACTTTTCTTGGCAACTACCATCATTTCTTTGATTGGAATAGTAATTTCTCTCAGAGCTCCAGTTATATATTCTATTTCTACCTTAGAAGTGTAGCTCCAAATAACTATTACCAACATTTCCACTACTCTAGCCAGAACAGTTGCCATAGCAGCGCCTTCGACACCAAGGCAGGGGAAACCCAATTTCCCAAAAATTAATAAATAATTAAATATTACATCAATTAAAACAGATGAAATACCGGCAATCATAGGCTTTACGCTCTCACCAGTTTCCCTAAGCGAAGAAGCATAAATTTGCGTAATAGTAAAAGGTAGAAGCCCCCAAAGCATTATTTTAAAGTAATTTAGGCTGAGATTAAGTGTTACAGCCTTGTCTATTCCTGATGACTCACCCTTTAAATATAAATTAATAAAAAAAGTATCAAAAAGATTATAAATCAAGAGAGCCAATGATAATACAATTAGACATATCCAAAATTTTAAGCGAAAAACATTCCAGAATCCCTCTTTATTTTTCTGCCCATAATACTGTGCGCAATAAATACCAGGCCCCGAGATTGCACCAAACACACCAAGATTAAAAACAAAAATAAGCTGAACGGCTATTGAGACAACTGTAATGCTCTCTGTTCCCAAAGAGCCAACCATGAGATTATCTATCAATCCCACAGCATTGGTTATGCCCATCTGAACCATCATAGGAACGGCTAGTAGCAAGGCTTTTTTGTATATTTCTGTTTTTTCAGTCCACTTAAACATAGGTTTTCATTATATCATATTTTGTTTTTAACATTGCTTTTTTTATAGAAACAATGCAAACCGGCAAACGATTTTTTTATTAATGAAGCTTTGCAAATAATACATTTTGTAATAAGTAGCGTCTTCTACCGATTGCTTTCAGCAATCAGCCCCCACCGTCACTTCGTGACACCTCCCCCAAGATTGGGGGAGGATCAAAATGGGTGGGATCTAATCCGTGGGTATCTGCGATACCCACGGTTAATAATGTTGTGTCCTGCCGGACACTTTCTATAAAGCGACTGTGAAGTCGCTACATTAATAACCTAGGGCAACATAGTTGCCCTAGGTATAAATCACAGTTAAAAATGCGCCTGGGAGGCGCTACAAAACAATAATTATTATTACTCAAATATAGATTTATAGCTAAAAAAGTTTGCGTTTGCCTTGAATATAGTATAATAAATTATTGTAATTGGTTTTTATTGTTTTTGTTGTTATAAACAATATTAATATTTTAAAGAAATAAACATAAGACTTATCTTAGATTATTTATGGAATCTATTTCAAATAATACAATTGAGAATGAATTAACTGAAGGGAAAATCTATCCCGCCTTAGTTAAATTTACTATTCCACTGCTATTAGCAATGTTTTTGCAAGCTCTCTATAGTGGAGTAGATCTTTTAATCGTTGGCCGTTTTGCTGAAACTGCTGATGTTTCTGGTGTTGCTACCGGCAGTATGCTAATGATGACCACAACAATGGCTGTTTGTAGTCTTGCTATAGGAGTTACGATTCTAGTCGGTAGAAAAGTCGGGCAAAAAAGACCTAAACAGGTTGGAATGGTTATTGGGAACGGAATCACGTTATTTAGCATAATAGCTCTTTTAATGACAATAATTTTCGTTTGGAAATCTGATTATCTTTCAGAATTAATGCATGCTCCACAGGAAGCTTTTTCTCAAACCCAGGATTATATTAAATATTGCGGTTGGGGTTCGGTTTTTGTTCTGGCTTATAATTTATTAGGCGGTATTTTAAGAGGCTTAGGCGATGCCAAAACTCCTTTGTTTACTGTAGTAATAGCAACTATAGTAAATATTATAGGTGATTATATTTTAATATCTAAATATCATATGGGTGCCAAAGGAGCAGCTATAGCAACAGTTTTTGCTCAAGCAGTCAGTGTATTAATAACCCTGATAATAATAAAAGGCAGAAAAAATTTACCCTTGGAATTCAGTTTAAAGAATATTGAATTTAAAAAGAAAATAATAGCCATGATTATTATGTTAGGTATTCCTATAGCTATTCAAGATGTTTTGGTTGGCCTCTCTTTTATGGTTATTCAAGTTCTTGTAAATTCTATTGATTTGGTAGCTTCAGCAGGTGTAGGAATTGGCGAAAAAATATGTCGTTTTATTATGCTTGTTCCTGCTGCATTTTCTCAAGCTTTAGGAACTTTTGTCTCTCAAAATATAGGGGCAAAAAAATATGAAAGAATCTATAAAGCCTTATGGTATGGAATTTATACATCTGTTGCTGTTGGTGTGTTCATGGGTTATTCATCTTTTTTCCATGGCGATTGGCTTTGCTCATTTTTCACAGAAAAAAATGACGTAATTACAGCAGCTCACACTTATTTAAAGGCATATTCTATTGACTGCGTTCTAACCCCGTTTTTATTCTGTTTCCTAGGCTATTATGTGGGTTATGGAAAATCATTTTTCCTAATGATTCAAGGAATAATTGGCGCTATCTGCATAAGAATTCCTTTCGCTTATTTTGCAAGTATATATCCCAGTTCAACAGTATTTCATATAGCCTTAGCTACTCCTGTTGCGACTTCAGCACAAATAATAATTTGTTTGTTATATTTTTTCAGAATGAAGAAAAAAACTACAATTGCAGAATAAGAGATCATTAAACAAATACTTACAGATTATCAGAAAATATAGCTAAAATATACAAAGTTCCTATGGATTACCAATCTAACGATTGTCTAAATAATTCATATATTTTTCAAAAGGACTTTTAGCATTTTTTCACACTTTTTTAGACCACTTCTATTAAAACTAGCAACAAGAATAAAAAAATGCCTCATAGTAAATAACTCCAGCAATCTTGCACCTTCATTATATACTATGAAGCACCCAAAAAGAACATCGCAAAGATGATCCGTCAGCAGTGCACCTTCGCATTTAAACGATGTTCTTTTATTTAAGCCAGTGTTATAGCACCTTTCGACAATTAAAAGGGAATCTAACACTGACTTTAAATTCAAAATTAGATATTACAGAGAATTAGCAAGAACAGTTTGCCCTAGATGTTACCAATTACACCACACCACCAACAATCAAGTTGATTTTAGAAGGACTCGAACCTTATCCTAGGTTAGAAGTAACTGCTCTTTTCACTTCTGTTAATCTATGAAAAGAAATTATAGAGAAAAATCAAAAACAGTGATAACGTTGCTCTACCAATTGAGCTACTCAGCATATTATGCCGGATAGGAATCGAACCTATAACTCAGGGATTACTAGTCGAAGCAACTGTTTTCTTCACTTCTATAATTCCTTTTATAATTTTATTATATCATAAAGATTCTCGTAAAATGTCGCCTGGCAGGCGACATTTTACGAGACAACAGTATTATTATTTTTTTTCAAATCTGTCGAAGAAAGGTTTGAAATTGCCTTCTCGGTTATGGCTTTTGTTTGAGTTATGATCTTCGAGAATCCCAAAACATATTTTTTTGTATTTATTTTTAAATTCAGGTTCATTTATTACTTCGTCAAATATTTCTGCCATATGTTCTGGAGGATTTCGGAAGGCACCACAGCCAAATGCACCAAGAACAATGCTGTCATGGTTATGTTTTAAACCTATTCTAAGAATTGTGCGAATTTTATTCTTAGTTCCGGCAATCATTTTTTCTGTTAGCCTATTATTGATAGTTTCAGGCCTGTTGATGGCAGGTACAGAAACAATGGCTATTTCGTAAGGTTTATCTAAAAATGCATAGCCACCAAAAGGACCTATTCTGAATACTGTAACATTTGGCGAATATATTCCACCAAAATTACGATTCATCGGATATTGATATTTGGATTTTTGCAAGCCATAACTATTAGCATATTCTGCAAATTGATATAATGACAGAAATAGATTTGAACTTCTGAATAAAGTTTCTTCCTGGGCACTGCTTCCCCTGGTTACTCCACCACCAGGGTTATTTCGATTAGCCATATTTAGAACTATAGGATTAAACCCCTGTTCCAAAAGTTGTTTCGCACAATCAAAAGAATCTTGATTTTTCACTTTTATTTCTGTTGTTCCATCTATAGTTGAAATATCAGTAACGTTAAATTCTTTATAATAAAATCTGCTATTATTTATTAATTTATCACAATTTTTAATATCTATTTTAAAACCATTTTGGGAAATATAATAACCATCTTTAGAAGCCGATATAGTTTGATCAAAAATTTTAATCTGTTCATTCGCGAGAGTTTTTCTTGCTTCGTAATCACCTTGTTTAATTTTGCTAACAAGGTAATTATATTTCTCTAGCCAGTCTTTTGAATCAAAGGTTACTTTAGTATTTATTAATTCCTTATTTGTTTCCATTGTTTTTCCTTGCTTTGTTTTATATTCAGTATACTACAATATTAATCCAAAATGTCGCCTGCTAGGCGACATTTTGGGATTTGTGTAAGAGGGGTTAATTGAAAAAGTAAATGCAACTTTTTGAAAAACAGTATAAAAACGGGAATTTGCATAACTAACTTCAAGTTTTGCAAGAGTAAATGCAATTTTTTAGTAAAAAAGCAGGCATTTTCTACGTTATTTAGGCATAAAG